>NZ_JAKTNU010000042.1 GCF_022760955.1 Thermus neutrinimicus | reverse complement strand
GAAGGCGCGGAAGTCCCTTGGGGTTATGCCCTATGGAGGTTTTGACGTGTACATAGGGAGTGAACACGCTTCGGGTAATCGTCGATTCGTACAAAGACGAACTAACTCTCTACTGGGTCACCATCTCTGGCCCAAACGCGGAAGTGATGGCCCAACGCTACCTTCCTGTATTGGCCACCGTCTGGTTCGAGGGAAATGTGCTTCAAGAAGCAGCAGATTGGGTCCGATCGGGCATAAAAAAGGTTTCCCCGGGCAAACCTATCGTTCGTAGAGTCGGAGACGTGGAGATGGCCCTTGCAGGTGATCGGAACAGCATCTATAGCCTCACAATTCAACACAAGGACTACCAATCCTGGCTTTCGCCCCGGATCAAGGAAATGAAGGAACAAATCCTCAAAGAGAGGTAAAGTTTAGGGGAGTCCGTTCTGTAGCTTCTCCGCAGCTAAACCTAACCTAACCCAAGTTGCTACCCAAGCATTTGTTGAGCCAAGAGATTTAGGTTGTGGGCCAAGATGAAGGAGAGCACCTTGATCACAAAACCCTCCTGGGTCACCGCATGGATGCGCCGCGGGAAGAGGGCATGGAGCATACTGCCCACCGTCTCCACCACCCCCTAGGTGTTTCCCTCACGGGAAAGCAGCCGCCCCACAATGGCCAGGTACTGCAACCAAGGCACATACCGCCGGCTGTTCCTTCTACGGATGACCATGGGCACAATCCCCCCCCGCCTCCCGGAGGAGGTCTTCATAGAAGTGGCTTTCGTACCCCCGGTCCAGGTAGAGCTCCGCCCCTCGGGAAGGTCCAGGGGAAGAAGGAGCAAAGAGCTCAGATCATGTAGGCTTCCCGGGGTCAGGCTCACTTCATGGATAAACTTCCCGTCGTCCACCAGGAGGTGGAGCTTGAGGCCGTGGAAGTAGACCCGTTTGCT
>NZ_JAKTNU010000041.1 GCF_022760955.1 Thermus neutrinimicus | reverse complement strand
TAAGTACCCTCCTCTTAAAATATCCCCATGCCTGCACCCATCCGAGTTCATCTGACTCCTGAGGAGGACAGGCTTCTCCTGCAGCTTTCGGAGGACCCTGGCGTCCACTCCAAAACCCGCAAGTGGGCCCTGATGGTGCGTTTGGCGAGCAGGGGGTGGACGGCTCCCCGGATCGCCCGCTTTCTGGGCCTTGATCCCACAGGGGTGCGCCAGGCCTTACACCGCTTCCTTCGGGAAGGGGTCCCGGGCCTGAGCTACCGTAAACCCCCCGGGGCCAAGCCGAAGGTAACGGAGGAGATACGGACCTTCCTGAGGGCCTGCTTGGCAGAAGAGCGGACATGGACCATTCCCCAGTTACGGGAGGCGGTGTGGGAGCGGTTTGGCCTGTGGTTGGGGCACAATACGCTTCACCGGCACCTGCGGGGCATGGGGTACGTGTGGAAGCGGACGCGGTACGTGCCGGCAGGTAGGCCTACGCCTGAGGAAGAGGGGGAGTTTAGGAGGGTGGAGGGGGAAGCAAAAAGGGGGCGGAGGCTGGGGTGATGGCGGTGGGGTACATGGACGAGGCGGGTTTTACCCTTTCCCTGCCGCCGGCGTACACCTGGGTACGGTGCCGGGAGAGTAAGAGGGTGCCGCGGTTGCGGGGGAAAGGGGGGAGGTTAAACGTGCTGGGGCACCTGGTGTGGGACGGGGAGAAGTGGCGGCTTTGGTACGCCCTGTGCCGGGGGAAGGTGGGTGGGGCGGAGGTGCGGGCCTACCTGGACCGGGTGATGGAGGGAGTGGGGAGGCCTTTGCGGCTGTTTTTGGACCATGCTTCCTTTCACCGAGGCAAGGAGGTGAGGGGCAGGGTGGGGTACTGGGAGGAGAGGGGGCTGGAGCTGGGATACCTACCGCGGTACCGTCCGCATCTCAATCCAATGGAGACGGTTTGGCGGCGGGTGAAGGGGTTTTTGCTGCCGAGGAGGTACTACCGGGACCTTGATGAATTGGAGGAGGCGGTGCGGTTGGCCTTGCGGGCGTTAGGGGGAGTAGAGGTGGTTTTTTAGTGGGAGGGCACTTA
>NZ_JAKTNU010000040.1 GCF_022760955.1 Thermus neutrinimicus | reverse complement strand
TGTAATCGGTCAATACATCTGAGACTGGGGGACCGACTCCGCTTGCATTTTAGCCAAGAACTCCAGGGGCGCCAGCCCCCCCAGGGCCATGTGGGGCCTGCGGTGGTTGTAGTACGCCAGATAAGCGTCCAGCTCGGCCTGCAGGCGCACAAGCCCCCTTGGCAAGGGCAGGGTATAAAACTCGTCGCGGAAGGTGCGCTGCATCCGCTCCACGTGCCCGTTGAGCTTCGGGCTCCGTGGGGGCAGCACAAAGAGCCGGATTCCCAGGCTCCGGCAGGCTTCCTCAAACTCGGCCATGAACTCGCTCCCCCCGTCCACCTGGACGGCCCGGATGGGGAAGGGGGCCTTGGTCACGAGGGCGGAGAGGAATCCCGCCGCCAGGTTGGCCGTGGCCCTGGTGTGCACCTGGGCCAGGGAGAAGCGCGTGACCAGGTCCAGGGCCGAGAAGTGCTTGACCACCTCCCCGGGCCCTAGGGTCACGGTGAGGGTGTCCAACTGCACCAGGTCCCCGGGCGCCCTGGCCTCGTATCCCCGGGGCTTCCTCTGGGCGTAGGGCCTCTGGGGTCTTGGCCTCCCCTTGCCCCGCCTCGCCCGGGCCAGGAAGGCGGCCACCCTTTCCACCCGCCCCCTGGCTTCCAGATGGGCGAGGATGCGGCCCACGGTGCGCTCGCTGACCTCAAAACCTCCCTTCCTCAAGCTCCACCAGATGGGCCAGCGGCCCCAGGTGGGGTTTTGTCTCCGCAAGTCCTCGGTGGCGATGAGGAGTTCGGAGGTCCAGTGCACCTTCCGCCGTAGGCGTTTGGGGCGTTTGGGTTTCGGAAGAAGGCCTTTAAGTCCTTCGTCCTTGAGCCTGCTCCGCCAGCGGTGATAGGTGGCCCGGCTGATCCCCACCAGGGCCTGGATCTCGGGCCAGCTCACCCCGTGCTTCCTGAACGCCTCCACCTGCTTGAGCTTGCGCAGCCGTTCCTGGACCAGGGGGTCGCCGGCCCCCGCCATCTCCAGCTCCTGGGCCTTCCTCGCTCCTCGCCAGATCGCTTTGCCAACCGTGGTAAGCTGCACTCGGGGGGCCTCCTTCCGGAGTCGGTCCCCCTCTTTTTATCCCAGCCCAGAGTCTCACATGTGTTTGTCCGGGTTCA
>NZ_JAKTNU010000039.1 GCF_022760955.1 Thermus neutrinimicus | reverse complement strand
CTCAGTACACGTCAAAACGTGGGACCACCCCTTTAGGATGGACCTGCGCCCACGTGGATGGGCAGGTACCCATAGGAGGTGGTCCCCATGGAACAGCTTACCCCACTCATCAACGCCTTGAAGCGATACTGGAAGGCCGACCTCAGGCGCCTCACCTTCCTGGCCGCCCTGGTGATGGCTCTGGTCACCGCCCGCACCACAAGCGGCCCCAGACTCGCTCTTTCCCTCGGCTCCATAGCCAGCCCTGACCCCCGCTCCGCCTACCGAAGGTTCCAGCGGTTCTTGGCCTGGCCGGGGCTGGACGGGGAGGGCTATGCCCGCTTCATCTTCGCCCTCCTCCGACCCCAAGGGCTCCTCCTGGTCATGGACCGGACCGAGTGGGAGCTGGGGAAGAGCAAGGTCAACCTCCTGATGCTGGCCTTCCTGTACCAAGGCCTGGCCGTCCCCCTGTTCTGGAGCTTCCTTCCCCACGACGGCAACTCCTCCACCCCCGAACGCATCGCCCTGATGGAGAGGGCCTTGGCTTTCCTGAGGGCCCACTTCCCCCACCTCCGGGTGGAGGGGTTCCTGGCGGATCGGGAGTTCATAGGGGAGGCGTGGTTCCGGTACCTGGAGGAGAAGGGCATCCCCCGGTGCATCCGAATCAAGGCCAACACCCGGATGTGGCGGTTGGGCTCGGGCCCTCGGGCCTGGGAGCTCTTTGCCTCCCTGAAGGTGGGAGAGAGCCGGGTGCCCAGGCGGCGGTACTGGGTCTACGGGCGGCGCATGTGGGTGGTGGGGTTGCGCCTTGGGGTCCGGGAGTGGCTGATTGTGGCTACGGACCTGGACCCTCACCGGGTGCTGGAGGTGTACGGGCTCAGGTGGGGGATAGAGCGGCTCTTTGGGGCCCTGAAGGGGCGGGGATTTGACCTGGAGGCCACGCACGTGACGCGGGGGGAGAGGCTTTCGCGGCTTTTGGTCCCCTTGAGCCTGGCCTTCGTGTGGGCGTTTCGGACGGGGCTTGTGCTGCACCGGGTGCGTCCGGTGAGGCCCAAGAAGCACGGGAGGCTGGGACAGAGCCTCTTCCGGGCGGGGCTGGACCTGCTCACCCTTTGGGCGCTTGCCCTCTGGGGTGCAGGGGGAGGAAGGCGCGGAAGTCCCTTGGGGTTATGCCCTATGGAGGTTTTGACGTGTACATAG
>NZ_JAKTNU010000038.1 GCF_022760955.1 Thermus neutrinimicus | reverse complement strand
GGTCGTGTCAAGATTTATGTGTAAGCGTCTGTGTATGGGGGGCATACCTCTCCAGAAGCATCTTCTCCAGTACTTCCCGCACCTCAGCAAAACCCCTGAGCTTGCGCTCCGCCCACCTCCCCTCTTGTCGCTCGCTCTCCAGATACAAAAGCTTGAACACCGCCTCAGGCCTGGGAAACTTGTGGTCCCGCACCTTCGTCCCACGCCTCACCTCACGGATGAACCTCTCCATCAGGTTGGTGCTCCGCAGATAGGGCCAGAGCACCTGGGGGTAATCGTAGAAGCGCAGCAGGGCTCCCGAGTTCTCCCACCATGCCCCCACCAGGGAGGGGTACCTGGCACCCCAGGCCTCCCTCAGCCTCTCCAGAGCCCCAAGGGCCTCCTCTCGGCTTCCCGCCATGTACACCTCCTTCAGGTCCTGGGCCAAAAGAGCCCTGTCCCGAGAACGCACCCGCCCAAGGCTAGAGCGCACCTTGTGCACCACGCACCTCTGCCACCCCGCCAAGGGATAAACCCTCCCGATGGCCTCTTCGATCCCAGGTAGGCCATCGGTGACGAAAAGCAACACCCGCCTTAGTCCCCTTTTCCAAAGCTCCTTGAGCACCTCCTCCCAGGCATAAGCGTTCTCCGTGGGAAGCAGCCAGAAGCCCAGGACATGCCTCTCCCCTTTGGGGGTCACCCCCAGGGCCACGTATACGGCCGCCCTCTCCACCCCAACCCCCTCCCTGAGCACCTTCAAGAAGAAGCCATCCAGGTAGACAAAGGCCATCTCTCCCGGCAAAGGCCGCTTCTGGAAAGCCGCTGCCGCTTCCAGCACCCGGTCGGTGATGGCACTGATGGTCTCGTGGGTGTACCGGTGGCCCAGCAAAAGGCTCATCACTTCCGCCGCCTTGCGCTGACTCACCCCAGCGGCGTAGAGGGCAATGGCTACCTCCCCCACATCCACCTGGCGACGGGCGTAGGGCTGGAGCAGGCTGGGGTAGTACCTCCCTTCCCGATCCCGGGGGATGGCCAGCTTCACCTGGCCAAAAGCCGTTTCTAACTTGCGGGGGTAGTAGCCGTTCTTGCGCCCGCCGTGCCGGCGCAAGAAGGCTTCCCGGTCAGCGTCCAGTAGGGTTTGCAAGACCTCGGTCACCGTCTGCCTCACCGCTTCCCTTAGCATCACCTGCAGGGTATCCTGGTCCACGGGGTACCTCCTGTCCTTTCTGGTGCCCCCCTTTTATACACAAAACCCTA
>NZ_JAKTNU010000037.1 GCF_022760955.1 Thermus neutrinimicus | reverse complement strand
AGCAAACGGGTCTACTTCCACGGCCTCAAGCTCCACCTCCTGGTGGACGACGGGAAGTTCGTCCACGAGGTGAACCTGACCCCGGGGAGCTTCCACGACCTCGCTTCTCTTCTCCTCCTTCCCCTGGACCTTCCCGAGGGGGCGGAGCTCTACCTGGACCGGGGGTACGAGAGCCATCTGTACGAGGACCTCCTCCGGGAGGCCCAGGAGGTTGTTCCCATGGTCATCCGCAGGAGGAACAGCCGGCGGTATCTCCCTTGGATGCAGTACCTGGCCATCGTGGGGCGGAGGGTGGTGGAGACGGTGGGGAGCATGCTCCATCACCTCTTCCCCAGGCGCATCCACGCCGTGACCCAGGAGGGTTTCGTCATCAAAGTTCTCACCTTCGTCCTGGCCCATAACATCAGTCTCCTGACCCAGAAGATGGCTGGGTAGCAACTTGGGTTATAGTAACGGTCGCTGCGCACCACGGAACTGGCCGCACCATGGGTTCGCCACCGGGCGCCGCTTGCCTTCCCGGGTCGCGGCGCGCACCAGCGGTTCGGCGCCCTCGCTCACGCCTGCGCGACGGCGAGCAGCCGCCGGCTGTCGAGCGTGAGTGGTCCGCCCTCGTCGCCCAGCAGCTCGACGCGGGCGAACCCGGCCCGCAGCAGCTCGTCCCGCAGCTCCACCGGCGTATACAGCCGCAGCCCGTACGCGAACCGGCGCACACGCCCGTCCCGGACGATGGTGCGGTCGGTCTGCACGCGCCCGGTGAGCGGTTCGTACCCGGTGCGGTCGATCATCAGGTCGTCGCCCCGGCGGACCACGTCGAAGCGCACCGGCTCGCCGGGCGGCAGGCTGCGCAGGATCCGGTCGCGGTGGACCGTCTCGATCAGCAGCCGGCCGCCGGGCCGCAGCACGCGCCGGAACTCCGCCAGCACGCGGCGGTTCTCCTCGTCGTCGAAGTAGCCGAAGGAGGTGAACCAGTTGACCACGGCGTCGAAGTCTCGCCCGAACGGCAGGGCCCGCATGTCGCCGTGGACCCACTCGACGCCGACGCCCGCGGCCGCCGCGGCCTGGCGGGCCCGCTCCAGGAACAGCGGGCTGGCGTCGAGGCCGGTCACGCGGCAGCCTCGGCGCGCCAGGCGCACGGCGATGCGGCCGTGCCCGCAAGGCACATCCAGCACATCCGCCCCCGGACCGAGGTCGAGGAGCCGGGCGATGAGCTCGGCCTCCTTCTCGTTGCGCTCGTCGTGCAAGAAGGTCTCGTAGAAGTACAGGTAATCCTCGTCGAACACGGCGTCCCAGTGTGCACCCGTCATCGGCCATCCCCCCGCGGCGCGGCACCGGCCCCGGTGCCGGAGCTTTGGCCAAACTATAGTGCACCGCCCGCCGTCCGGGAAGGACCGCCAGATGGATCGCTGGACAGCGGGCGCCCGCCGTGCTATGTTAACCCAAGTTGCTACCTATCCCGAGGCCTGAAAAAATAGTGGCCGCTATGCTGTCGCGCATCATAGCGGCCTTTTGCATTATAGACGATGCCCTCCAGGCCCTGGGCTACAAGGACGACCCCCAAGCCAAGACCCCAGCCTCCGCCATCCTGACCCTCGCCATCCTGGCCGCCATGGAACTGGGCGGCAAGCACAACAAGGCCCTGGCCCTCGCCAAAGACCTGCGCCTCTTTACCTACGT
>NZ_JAKTNU010000036.1 GCF_022760955.1 Thermus neutrinimicus | reverse complement strand
GGAAGGCGCGGAAGTCCCTTGGGGTTATGCCCTATGGAGGTTTTGACGTGTACATAGGGCTCCCCCTGAGGTTTTGCAAGAAGGCGTAAGGCGGATGGTGGAGGTGGCCCTCGAGGCCCTTTTGGAGGTGTAGCATGGCCCATGAGCACGAAGGCGAGCACGAGTTCATCCTGGAGATCCCCGAGTTTGAGCACCTCTCCTACGAGGTGGAGGAGGGCATCGCCCTGGTTACCCTAAGGCGCCCTGAGGCCCTGAACGCCCTTTCCCAGGACCTTCTCAGGGAGCTAGCCGAGGTGGCCGAGGTGATCCATCAGGACCCCGAGGTCCGGGTGGCCATCTTCACGGGGGAGGGTAAGGCCTTTGCCGCGGGAGCCGACCTGAAGGAGATCGCCGCCCTGAAGGATCCCTTCATGGCCCGGGAGTATGCCCTCCTGGGGCAGCAGGTCTTCGCCGAGATCGCCGCCTTGCCCCTCCCCACCATCGCGGCCATCAACGGGTATGCCCTGGGGGGAGGGCTGGAGCTGGCCTTGGCCTGCGACCTGAGGGTGGCCTCCAGGGAGGCCAAGCTGGGCCTGCCCGAGGTGGGGCTTGGCTTGATCCCGGGCTTTGGCGGCACCCAAAGGCTTCCCCGCCTCATCGGCCGGGGCCGGGCCTTGGACCTCATCTTCACCGGGCGCCACGTGTCCGCGGAGGAGGCCCTGAGCCTGGGCCTGGTGAACCGGGTGGGGGAGGATGCCCTGGAGGAGGCCAAGAGGCTGGCCCAGAAGATCATGAAAAACGCTCCCATTGCCCTGGCCCTGGCCAAGGAGAGCGTGGTGCGGGGCGAGGGCCTGGACCTGGCGGAGGCCTTGGAGATCGAGGCTGATCTTTTTGGTTACGCCTCGGCCACGGAGGATATGAAGGAGGGGGTGCGGGCCTTCTTGGAAAAGCGGGCGCCCAACTTCAAGGGGGAGTAAGGGTAAGCCCCTTCCCCTGGGAAAGGGGCTCGGCTTCGCCCCCTGCCCCCTTTAAGGGCGTGGGGTGTTGGGTGGGTGTGAACGTCCAGGGTGTGGTGTAAGGTAGAGTTGCCCATGACGGGAGAGCGCATTGTCCACGTGGCCAGCCCCAAGGCCAAGCTGTACGCCGAGGCTGACCAGTCCATTCGCGAGCGCCTAAAGGACTTTCCCAAGGCCCTTAAAGCCTACGAGCTCCTCGTGCAGGACCCGGAGGCCCGCTCCGGGTGGAACATGGCCAACTACATCACCATGCGCAAGCTGGGTTACAACGACCACGGCCGGGTCCACGCCCTCCTCACGGGGGCGGCCAGCGTGGCCATCCTGGCCCTCCTGGCCGAGGCAGGGGTGCGCCTGGACACGGTGGAGTCTGGGGCAGGGGAGCTGGAGGACGCCTACGTGGTGGTCCTCCTTTCCACCATGCTCCACGACCTGGGCAACCAGGTGCACCGGGACCACCACGAGGCCTTTGGCGTCTTTTTGGCCCTCCCCATCCTGAACCGCATCCTGGAGAAGATCTACCCCGATCCCGAGCAACGCACCGCCCTTAGGGCCCTGATCCTCCACGGCATCTACAGCCACGACCTTTCCCCCGAGCCTTTAACCATCGAGGCGGGGATCACCGCCGTGGCCGACGGCACCGACATCACCAAGGGCCGGGGGCGGAAAGCCTTTGCCCTGGGGAGCATCGACATCCATTCCATCAGCGCCCTGGCGGTGGACGAGGTGCGCATCCTGAAGGGGGAGAGGGTGCCCGTGGAGATCCAGGTGACCATGAACAACTCCGCGGGCATCTTCCAGGTGGAGGAAACCCTTACCAAGAAGGTGCTCCGTAGCCCCTTGAGGCCCTACGTGAGCGTGGTGGCCATGACCGAGGGGAACGGGGATCAGGACCAGCGCATTGTCCACCGGGTCCGGCTCCATGAGAGCGAGGACCGCTTTGTGCTGGACTGAGGCCCTCCCGAGCGGATCAGGCCTGGGGCCAAAGCTCGCGGATCTCCTTGGGAAGCAGGTTCAGCACATCCCGGATCTCCCCTTGGGAGACTTTTTGGGAAAGCACCTTGAACACCGCCCGGGTGGTGGCCTCGGGGTCCAGGGCGGGTCCTGAGGGCGTTTTAAGCTCCCGGGCCACGTGGGCCAGGAAGGCCTCCTTGTGCCGCTCCTTAAGGGGCTTGCCCGTGGGGTCCCAACCCTCGTAGAAAAGGCCCCGGATCAGCATGGGAAGCTCGGCGGCCAGCTGAGCGGTTTCCTCCACGGTGAGGCGGTCCCTTAAGGCGTGGAGCACGGCCCGCAGGGCCATGTACGCCCGGTGGCGGTCCTCTATGCCCAGGGTTTCCATGATCTCCTTTAGCCAGCTGTGGGTCTTGTGGATGGTGGTGTCGAAGACCTCGAGGCCGGTGGCGCTCATACCTACCCCTCCTTTCCTTCATTTGTCATCATATATCTTGAGCGTGCTACTGTAAATGGGCAGGCAGCCCCTGGCCCGGGTGGGACGCGGAGGGGTTTCCTTGGCCGGCCTTCCTTGGCTAGCGCTTGGCCGAGATCCCTCGGGTCAGCTCCCGCTTGAGGACCTTCCCCACGCTGGTTTTGGGCAGGCTCTCCCGGAACTCTATGAGGCGGGGCACCTTGTAGGCGGCGAGGTTTTGCCGGCAGAAGGTCTCTATGTCCTTTTCCGTGACCTTGCCCCTGTAGGCTTCCTTGAGGACGATGAAGGCGGCCACGGTTTCCCCGCGGTAGGGGTCGGGTACGCCCACCACGGCGGCTTCCTGGACGGCTTCGTGCTGGTAGAGGACCTCTTCCACCTCGCGGGGGTAGATGTTGTAGCCGCCGGCGATGATCATGTCCTTTTTGCGGTCCACGATGTAGAAGTAGCCGTCTTGGTCCATGCGGGCCATGTCGCCGGTGTAGAGCCAGCCGTCCTTGAGGGCCCTTTGGGTTTCCTCGGGGCGGTTCCAGTAGCCCTTCATGATGTTGGGGCCTTTGACGATGAGCTCCCCCACCTCCCCCAGGGGGACCTCCTGGCCCTCCTCGTCCACCACC
>NZ_JAKTNU010000035.1 GCF_022760955.1 Thermus neutrinimicus | reverse complement strand
CAAGGACCGTCCCGTGTACGTGATCTCTGTGGCGGCGGAGCTCTTGGAGATGCACCCGCAGACCCTGAGGCTTTACGAGCGGAAGGGTTTGATCAAGCCGAAGCGGTCGGGTGGGAAGACGCGGCTTTACTCGGAGCGGGACATTGAGAGGCTGAGGGAGATCCGCCGTCTGACGCAGGAGCTTGGGGTGAACCTGGCGGGGGTGGAGGAGATCATGCGGCTCCGTTCGGAGCTGGAGGCCCTGCAGGCCCGTTTTGAGGCCGAGGTGGCCCGGCTGAAGCTCCTTCTCCTCGAGGAGGGCAAGACCCTTTCCGAAGGGAGTAGCATGGGGGCGTGAATGCGCTAGAGCCCCTTTTGGAGTTCCTGTCCATCCCCTCCGTATCCACGGATCCCGCTCACAGGGAAGATGTTCGCAAGGCGGCCCTCTGGCTAGGGGAGAGGCTAAGGGAGCGAGGTTTCCGCACGGAGCTCCACGAGACTCCGCTTCATCCCATCCTCTACGCCGAGCGCCTTTGGCATCCCCAAGCCCCCACGGTCCTGGTCTACGGGCACTACGATGTCCAGCCCCCGGATCCCTGGGAGCTTTGGGAAACCCCCCCCTTCGTCCCCACGGTGCGGGAGGGAAGGGTCTACGCCCGGGGAGCCTCCGACGATAAGGGGCAGCTTTGGGCCCACGTGGCGGCCCTGGAGGGCCTTACTGCCCAGGTCAACGTGAAGTTCTTGGTGGAGGGGGAGGAGGAGATCGGAAGCCCGAGCCTTCTGCCCTTTGTGCGGGAGCACCGGGAAAAGCTCAGGGCCGATGTGGTCCTCATCTCCGATGGGGCCATGTTTGCTCCCCTCACCCCCACCCTTACCTATGGCCTAAGGGGCCTGGCCTACCTGGAGGTGCACCTGAAGGGAGCCCGGCGGGACCTGCACTCCGGAAGCTTTGGCGGGGTGGCTCCCAACCCCATCCAGGCGGTGGGGTGGATTCTTGCCAAACTAAAGGACGAGAAAACCGGGAGGATCCTGGTCCCTGGCCTCTACGACCGGGTCCGGCCGGTTTCGGAGGAGGAGAAGGGCCTCTGGCCTTCCTTGGACGAGGAGGCCTTGAGGCGGGAACTCGGGGTGGAGGTGCTCCCCGGGGAGGAGGGCTTTAGCCCCCTGGAGAGGCTTTGGACCCGGCCCACCCTGGACCCCAACGGCATCTGGGGGGGGTACCAGGGGGAGGGTTCAAAGACGGTGATCCCTGCCGAGGCGGGCTTCAAGGTTTCCCTGCGCCTGGTGCCGGACCAGGATCCCGAGGAGGTGGCGGGCCAGGTGGAGGCCTACCTGCGGGAGGTCTGCCCGTCCGGTTACGCCCTGGAGGTCCTCCGCCTCCACGGGGGCAGGCCGGTTCTCACGGATCCCTTTAGCCCCCCCATGCGCCTCATGGCCAAGGCCCTGGAGGAGGTCTGGGGCAGACCCCCCGTGTACACCCGGGAGGGAGGGAGCATCCCGGTGGTGGCGGAGCTCCAGGATGCCCTGGGTGCGCCCGTGGTCCTCCTGGGCCTAGGGCTTCCCGACGACAACCTCCATGCCCCCAACGAGAAGTTTGACCTGATTAACTTGGAAAAGGGCATTGCGGTCCTGAAGCGGTTCTATCAGCTCCTGGCCCAGGGAGGATGAGGCCCTGGCGTACCCGTAATCCGACCCAGGCTCCAGGTTGGCCTAAGCGCCGGAAGCAGCAAGAAGGTTAGGGAGGAGATGGTGGGGAGTGTATGGGAGCGGTACCAGCTTCCCCTCTACCTGGGGGCGGCCCTCCTGGGGGCGGGTGGGGGGTTCTGGCTTCCGGGGCTTGCCCCTTGGGGAGAGGTCCTGCTTTGGCCGGCTTTGGGGGTTTTGCTCTTCTTCACCTTTTTGCCCGTTCCCTTTCGCGCCCTGCGCCAGGCCTTCCGCGACCGGGCTTTTTTTCTGGCCGGGGTGGTAGGGAACTTCCTCCTGGTGCCCTTAGCGGTCTTGGGCCTCCTTCAGCTTCTGCCCCAGGAACCGGGGCTACGCCTGGGGGTGGCCTTGGTCCTCTTGGTGCCCTGTACCGATTGGTTTCTGGCCTTTAGCTACCTGGGCCGGGGGGACATGGCCCGGGCCTTGGTGCTCACGCCCTTGAACCTTCTCCTGCAACTAGCCCTTCTCCCCCTTTACCTTTTCCTGTTTTTCGAGGAGGCGCGATGGGTGTCCCGCCTGGAGCCGCACACCCTCTTGGGGGCGGTTCTGGTGGTCTTCCTGCCCCTCTTTCTGGCCTTCTGGGTTCAGGCCCGGCCCTGGGGGAAGGCCGTGGTGGCCCGGACCTCCTCCTGGCCCGTGCTCCTTTTGGCCCTGGTGGTCTTCCTGGTGGCCCTGGGGCATGCGGGCCTCCTTGTGGGGTTTTGGGGGCACCTTTTCCTCCTGCTTGGGGTTTTTTCCCTCTACCTGTTTCTGGCCTTGGGGCTTTCCCTTTTTTTGGCCCGGTTCTTCCGCCTTCCCTCCAAGGCGGGGAGGACCTTGGCCTTCAGCCTGGGCACGCGGAACTCCTTTTTGGTGCTCCCCTTAAGCCTGGCCCTACCCGAGGCGGGGCTCGCCCCCTTGGTCATCGTGTTCCAGTCCCTGGTGGAGTTACTGGGGATGGCCTTTTTCGTGCGCCTGGTTCCCCGGCTCCTTTAGGGTCCCCGGGAGGGCCCGCTTGAAGATGAGGGCCTCCCCCACCCGGCCCGTGAGGATGGGAACCACAGCGCTTTTGGCCACCTGGGCGGAGAAGGGTACGTCGGCCTCGAGGCCCACGCCCTTTAGGGTCATGGCGGCGGCGGAGAGGGAGAGGGCCTCCAGGGGGTCCTGGTAGTTTCGCTTTACCGCCAAGGCGATCCTGGCCCCGTCCTCGGGCTCCACCTCCCCCAGAAGGCCCAGGTACTCCGCCAAAACCCCGGCGGTGTAGAGGTCGTCCAAGCCCACCCGCCCCTCCTTGCCGGCGGCCAGGATGGCCACCTCCTCCGTGGCCAGCTCCCGGGCCAGGCGGGCGGCGGCGTGGGCGTTAAAGAGGGAGGCCAGGAGCACGTGTTTGGCGGTCCTTGCGGCCACGTGGGCGGCCCTGGTGCCGTTGGTGGTGCTCATCACCACGGTCTTGCCCCCCACGGGGGCCTCGAGGGCCTCCCGGGGGGAGTTCCCCAGGTCAAACCCGGGGGGCTTCAACCCCCCCACCTCCCCTGCCAGGAGGACGTCGGCGTCCTTGAAGGCCCGGGCGGCCTCGAGGCTTGGCACCCAGTACAGGGCCTCGGCCCCCGCCTCCAGGAAGCAGACGGCGGTGGTGGTGGAGCGGATCACGTCCACCACCAACACCACATCGGGGTAGACCAGCTCCTCCGTGGGGAGAACATCCACCTTCAGGCGCATGGAGACTCCTCCGGCTGGGTTTCCTCAAGCCAGGCCAAAGGCCACCTCCTCCAAAAGCCCGGGGTCCACCACCTCCACCACCCCTGAGGAGAGCCGCAGGATGCCCTGGTCCTTCAGCTCGTGGAGGACCCGGGTGGTGGTCTCCCGGCTCACCCCGGCCAAAGCGGCCAGGTCCTGGTGGCGGAGCTGGACCTTCTGGCCTCCTCAAAGGCCAGAAGGTCCAGCTCCAGGTTGAGCTCCCTTAGGCGGCGGGCCAGGATCTTGGCCAGGTTGTGGGCGAAGAGGGGCAGGCGGCGGATGAGGCCGAAGTAGGCATCCCGGTAGAGGACGAGGAGGAGGGCGTCCTCCTCCGCCACGGCGCTGGCGCTTCGTTCCCCCCCGTCCAAAAGGCTCATCTCCCCGAAGACCTCCCCAGGGCCCAAAAGCCCCAGGATCTTCTCCTGGCCTCCCAGGTGGGTGCGGTAGAGGCGCACCCGGCCTTCCTCCACCAGGTAAAGGGCTTGTCCCAGATCCCCCTGGTGGAAGATGGGCTTGCCCTTGGGGTAGGTGAGGGGTTGGAAGTAGGAGCGGGCCAGGCGGGTTTCCTCCGGGCCCATATCCTGGAAAAGGGGGGAGGCGGGCATCGGCCATACTCTAACCTAGGCTTCATCTTTTGCCTAGAGGATGAGAGGGTGAACCCGGTCCTGGAGGCGGTAGGCCTGGGGTTCTCTTACGGGAACGGCTACCTTTTCCGGGGTGTTTCCTTAAGGCTCCGCCCCGGGGAGGCCCTGGCCGTCCTGGGGCCCTCGGGAAGCGGCAAGACCACCCTCCTACACCTCCTGGCGGGCCTTCTTTCCTTGCAGGAGGGGGAGGTGTACTGGGAAGGAACCCCCATCCGGGGCCTTTCCGAGGGGAGTTTGGCCAGGTGGCGGCTCCGCTTTATGGGCCTTGTCTTCCAGCACCACTTTCTTTTCCCCGAGCTCACCGCTTTGGAAAACGTCCTGGCCCCGGGCTACCTGGCGGGCCGGGTGGACCGGGCCTTTGCCCTTGGGCTCCTTTCCCGGCTGGGCCTTGGGGAAAGGGCGGACTTCCTTCCCCAGAGGCTTTCGGGTGGGGAGCGGCAGCGGGTGGCGGTGGCCCGGGCCCTGTACCTCCGGCCCAGGCTTCTTTTGGCCGATGAGCCCACGGCCAGCCTGGACCGCAACCAGGCCAAGGAGGTGCTGAGGCTCATGCGGGAGTTGGCCAGGGAGGTGGGGGCGGCCCTTCTCCTCTCCACCCACGACGAGGCCTTGGTGGAAGGGCTTCCCGCCTTGCGGCTTTAAAATGGGGCGGTATGAGTCCCATTCACGTGCGGGCCAGGAAAGGGGAGGTGGCGGAAAGGGTGCTCCTGCCTGGGGATCCGGGTCGGGCGGAGTGGATCGCCACCACCTTCCTTGAAGAACCCAGGCTCTACACCTCCTACCGGGGCCTTCTAGGTTTCACCGGCCGGTACCGGGGGGTGCCGGTTTCCGTGCAGACCACGGGTATGGGAGCTCCATCGGCCAGCATCGTGGCCGAGGAGCTCGTGGGCCTGGGGGCCAGGGTGCTTCTCAGGGTGGGTACCTGTGGGGCGGTGGACGAGGGCCTCTCCCCCGGGGACCTGGTGATCGTCCAGGGGGCGGTGCCCTTGGACGGGACCACCCGGCAGTACCTGCAAGGCCGGGCCTATGCGCCCGTGCCCGATGCCGAGCTCTTCCGTGCCCTCTGGAAGCGGACGGAGCACAGGGGCTACCCATACCATGTGGGCCTGGTGGCCACCGAGGATGCCTTCTACGCCACCACCCTCGAGGGGGCGAAGGCCTGGGCCCAGTTGGGTGTGCTGGCCTTTGAGATGGAGGCCAGCGCCCTCTTCCTCCTGGGTAAGATGCGAAAGGTGCGGGCCGGGGCCATCCTCACGGTTTCCAACCGCATCGGCGACCCCGAGCTGGCTCCCCCCTCAGTACACGTCAAAACGTGGGACCACCCCTTTAGGATGGACCTGCGCCCACGTG
>NZ_JAKTNU010000034.1 GCF_022760955.1 Thermus neutrinimicus | reverse complement strand
GGTTGGCCTTGCGGGCGTTAGGGGGAGTAGAGGTGGTTTTTTAGTGGGAGGGCACTTATTAACTTGGTCACGGGCACAGCCCGTAGCTTGCCGCAGAAACCCTCCTGTTGGCTACCTACGTCTGGGTAGAAGACGCACTCAAGGCTCTCCAAAACCAAGGCATCCGCCTCTTTAGGGCCCCTACCCCAAATGAACCACCGCTGGCATGTCCTGCTGGTCAGCCGTCAGGCTACCTTGCAAATAGCTGGGGTGGAGCTTTGAAGTGGCAAACGAAGGCATAAATCTTGACACGACCGCGTTCCCTGATCCCCTGGCAGACCCGACATCCAGACAAAGGAACCCTTTGTGCTGGCAAAATCCTTCAGGAGACGGGTTTTGCCTATACCCGGCTCACCTGCGAGGAAAACCAACCTCCCTGCCCCCCAGGCCTCCTCCATCCGGGCCCAGGCCTCTTCCCGACCCACCAGCACAGGCGGCTACTAGAGGGACAGGGGAATCTCCCGCCTAGGCCGCGGTCTTGACAGGGAGAGGGCAGCCCCGCCCACGATCACCCGCACCAGAGCTTGGGTCTCGGGTAAAGGGTCCACCCCAAACTCCCCATCAAGCTGCTCCCGGCCTTGATGGTAAGTGCCCCCCGGTCCCCCCGCAGATAGTGCAGGCGCATCACCCGGCGCAGGTGCTCCTCGGAAAAGGGGTCTGCCTCACTTAGACGGAGGGCCAAGGCCAGGGCCTTCCTCAGCTCGCCCTCCACCTCCAGCCGCCCAGCCTCGGTCTCCAAGGCCTCCCGCCACAACCCCAAGAGGTGCTCCCGCTCAATCTCGACCCAGCCGGCAAAGTCGGGGCAGTCGTCGTAGTCGTAGCCCCTTAACAGTTCGCCCTGTAGATCCACAACCAGGGCCTACCTCCCCTGGAGGGCAAACCGTACAAGCTGGGCAACTTCGGCTTCCAAGCCTTGGGCAAGGTGAAGCACCCCCTCCCCCCTTACGGCCTCATACCCGCCTGCTGCTCCCCGAAGCCTCCTTAAGGACTGGACCAGGTTGTTGCGAGCAGCCCGCTCGTGGCTCTCGGGCCAAAGAAGTCCAGCCAGCTTGGAACGGGGGGTAGGGCCCTCGAGGACCAGGTACGCCAGGACCCCGGCTGCCTTGCGCTCCAACACCACCTGTAGGTCCCCTAGCTTAAGCGACTCCCCTCCCAAGAGGTGCAAAGTGGCCACGTATATCCCCCAACCTTCTTTACTGTACGTCCCACCCCCCTGGTGGATTTGTAACGCCCGGGTAACACCCCCTCCCTAACCTGTGGGGTAGATGGTCGTGCGTAGCCTTGGGATCTATCTGCCGGAGGGTCGTGTAAGCGCCGAGGAGATCGCCCTTTGGGCCCGCCTGCCCGCAGAGGTGGTGCGGGAAAAGCTGGGCATCTTGGAAAAACCGGTGCCGGGACCTGAGGATCACCCTGCGGATATGGCCCTCTGGGCTGCCCAAGCTGCCCTCAAGGCAGCGGGCATGCCTGGAGAGGCCATAGACTGGGTGATTTCCATCGTGGAGGAGCACAAGGACTACCCCGTCTGGGCCACGGCTCCCTACCTGGCCCTGGGCCTTGGGGCCTCGAGGGCCAAGGGTCTGGACCTCAACCAGAAGTGCGCTTCCCTCATGGGGGCCCTGGAGGTAGCCCGAGGGCTTTTCACCACCCGCAAGGAGGCTCAGGTGATCCTGGTGGCAGGAGGTTACCGCAACGGGGACCTGGTGGACTACCGGGACCCCAACACCCGCTTCCTCTACGATCTGGCCGCAGGGGGTGGCGCCGTGGTCCTCACCCGGGAGGGGCCAGGGCTCCGGCTTTTGGGCCTTGCCCACCGCATGGACTCCACCCTGGCCCTCATGGTCAAGGTGCCCGTGGGGGGAACCCGGAACCCTTTAAACCCGGGGAACCTGTCCGAGTTCCGCCTGCGCGTGGAGAATCCCCAGACGATGAAAGACCGCCTGGATGCCACCTCCATTCCCAATTTCGTGGAAACTATACAGGAGGCTCTCGCAGAAGCAGGTTACACCGAGGCCGACCTGGACTACCTGGCCCTCCTCCACATGAAGCGCTCCGCCCATCGGGCGGTGCTGGAGAGCCTAGGTCTGAGGGAGGAGCAATCCCTCTACCTGGAGCGCTTCGGCCACCTGGGGCAGCTGGATCCCATCCTCTCCCTAAAGCTGGCCTGGGACAAGGGGCTTCTGCGGGAGCGGAGCCTGGTGGCCTTGGCAGCAGCAGGGGTGGGGTACTTCTACGGGGCGGCGGTACTCCGCCTGGAAGGGAGGCTGTATGCTTGAGCCCAACTGGCTAGGGCAGCTTGCCGGTTACCATCCGGAGCGGAAGGCCCTCTTTTTCCGGGGAGGGTGGTTAACCTACGGGGATCTTTACCGGAGGGCGCGGCAGGCCGCCGGGGTGCTGCGGGACCTGGGGGTGGGTAAAGGGGACCGGATAGGCCTTCTCGCCTGGAACCACCCGGCGTACCTGGACCTTTTCTTCGCGGGCCCCCTTCTCGGCCATATCCTCACCCCCTTCAACTACCGACTTAGCTTGCCCGAACTCCAAGCTCTTTACGCCTACACCGAGCCCCGGGTGCTCTTCTATGGGGAAGGCTTCCAGGAAACAGCCCAGGCCCTGGATCCCCAGGCCCTTCCCCTCGAGGTCCTCCTCGAGGGGGCGGAAATAGGGGAGGCCACCAGGGTAGGGCTGGAAGACCCCGCCCTCCTCCTCTTCACCGGGGGCACTACCGGCCAGCCCAAAGGGGCCCTGATCCCTTACCGTCAGCTTCTGATCAACGCGGTCCAGACCGCCTTTTCCTGGGGGCTTACCCGGGACGACCGGTACATCCTGGCCACCCCCATGTTCCACGCCGCTTTGAACGCCGTGGCCACCCCTCTCCTCTACCTGGGAGGGAGCGTGGTGATCGAGGAGCGCTTCCACCCTGAGGAGTACCTGGCCCTCGCCCAGGCCCACCGCCCCACCCTCCTCTTCCTGGTGCCCACCATGTTCCAGATGCTCCTGGAAACCCCCGGCTTTGCGGAAGCTGATCTCTCCTTCGTCCGCTTCGCCATCTCCGGGGGAGCTCCCTGCCCCAGCCCGGTGCGGGAGGCCTTCCGCCGGAAAGGGGTGCGCTTCAAGCAGGGCTACGGCCTCACGGAGTGTGGGGTAAACTGCTTCACCCTAGAGCTGGAGGAAGCCGAGGCCTACCCCGAGAGCGTGGGCCGGCCCATGCCCCACTTAAAGGCCCGCCTGGTGCGGGAGGATGGAGGGGAAGCCCAGGTGGGGGAAGCAGGGGAACTTTGGCTTTCGGGAAGCGTGGTCATGAAGGGGTATTACCGCCGCCCTGAAGAGAACGCCAAGGTCTTTCTTTTCGACGGGGAAAGGCTCTGGCTCCGGACCGGGGACCTGGCCTTGCGCGACGAGGGGGGGCGTTTCTACATCGCAGGGCGTAAAAAGGAGATGTTCATCTCCGGAGGAGAAAACGTCTACCCCGTGGAGGTGGAGCGGGCCCTCTACGACCATCCGGCGGTACGGGAAGCGGCGGTGGTGGGGGTGCCGGACCCCCGGTGGGGCGAGGTGGGGGTAGCCTTCGTGGCCCTGAGGGAAGCGGTGGAGGCCGAGGTCCTTCGCGCCTTTCTCCGGCGACGCCTGGCGGGGTACAAGGTGCCCAAACACATCGTCTTTGTGGAGGAGCTCCCCAAGTCCGGACCGGGGAAGGTGCAGAAGGAGGCCCTGAAAAGGATCTGGGAGGCGGAACATGGCCAAGCTTAGGTACCGCGTGGAGGGAGAAGGGCCAAAGGTGGTGCTTCTTAACGGGATCTTCCAGCGCCTGGAAAGCTGGGACCCCGTGGTACCCCACCTCGAGGGCTACACCCTTCTCCGCTACGACATGCGGGGCCAGGGGGAAAGCGAGGCCCCACAGGGCCTCTACACGCCAGAGGCCCACGCCCAGGACCTCCTCGGCCTCCTGGAAGGTCTGGGCTGGGAAGGCGCCACCCTAGTGGGCCTTTCCAACGGGGGCATCGTGGCCTTGAAGACGGCCCTTCGGGCACCCCAACGCTTTCGGGGCCTGGTTTTGGCCTGCACCACCCCCTACTTGGACCCCGCCCTAACGGCCAAGGTGCAAAGCTGGCTCCACGCGCTAAAGGCTGGGGGTACCCCCTTGCGCTTAAGGGTAGCCCTGCCCTGGGTTTTCGGGGCCCGCTTCCTTAACGCCCACCCCGAGCTCCTCCAGGAGGAGGGCCTTGCCACCCTGGTGGCCCAGGCACCGGATGACAAGGCCCAGGAAAGGCTTCTTCTGGGGTTTCTTGCCCTTGAGGACCTCAGGCCCCATCTCTCGGGCCTCGCTCTGCCGGCCCTGGTCCTTTACGGGGAGGACGACCTGCTTTTCCCAAGGCCCTATGCCCAGGCCTTGGCCGAGGGCTTAAGGGCAAGGCTAAAGGCCTTGCCTACAGGGCACGCGGCGCCCTTGGAGGACCCCCTGGTCTTCGCCCGCCTGGTGCGAGAGTTCCTGGAGGAAGTCTATGCTTAGCTATCTGGAAAGCGGGAAGGGAATCCCAGTAGTCCTTGTTCATGGAAACTTCGCTTGTAAGGAATGGTGGCGGGAACTCTTACAAGATCCCCCGGTAGGGGCTTGGCTCCTGGCCCCCGACCTCCCGGGCTTCGGGGAAAGCCCAGCCCCTGAGGATTTCATCCCCTCCATTCCCGCCTACGCCGAGGCCCTGAGGATCTTCCTGCGGGAAAAGGGCGCGGAAGAAGCCATCCTGGTGGGCCACTCCCTGGGAGGTGCGGTGGTGATGGAAGCGGCGCACACAAAGGTACGGGGGCTCGTACTCATCAACTCCGCCCCGCCCTCGGGGTTGAACACCCCAGAGGCCTACTACCCCATCCTGGAGAGCTATCGCCATAACCGGGAGGCCCTGGGGCAGGCCCTGGCCACCATGGCCCCTACCCGTAGACCCCCCTGGTTCCCCGAGCTGGTGGAGAAGGCGCAAAGGATGCATCCCGTCCACTTCCAGGGTAACGCCCAGGCCCTGGCGGCCTGGCGGCTGGAGAAGGCCTACTCAGGGCCGGTTCTGGTAATCCACGGCTCCTTAGACCCCCTCGTCACCCGGGCCATGGCAGAGGAAACCGCCGCTTTCTTTCCCCGGGGAAAGCTGCTTGTCCTCGAGACAACAGGCCACTCGGTGAACGTGGAAAACCCGGGGGCGCTAAAAGGCATCCTGGAAGGTTTCCTCAAGGAGGTGCAAGGTGAGGTTCAAGGTGGGAGATAAGGCCAGCTACACCCAAACCATCTCCGAGGCCCACGTGGCCCTCTTCGTGGGGGCGGTGGGAGACACCAATCCCTTACACGTGGACGAAGCCTATGCCCAAGGAAGCCGCTTTGGCCGGCGAATCGCCCAGGGGATCCTGGTAGCCGGCCTCATCTCCACGGTCATCGGCACCAAGCTACCGGGTACCGGAGCCGTCTACCTCTCCCAGAGCCTGCGCTTTCTGAGGCCCACCTACCTGGGGGACACCATCACCGCCACCGCCGTGGTCAAAGCGGTGAGGGAAAGGGAAAAGGGCGGCTTAGTCCTGACCCTGGATACCTCTTGCGAAAACCAGCGGGGAGAAAGGGTCATTGAAGGCGAGGCCGTGGTGCTGTACGAGGAACCTATGGGCGCAAGGCCCTAGGGTAAGGAGGCAAGTATGCGGAAGATAACGGGATTTCCTATGTACACGTCAAAACCTCCATAGGGCATAACCCCAAGGGACTTCCGCGCCTTCCT
>NZ_JAKTNU010000033.1 GCF_022760955.1 Thermus neutrinimicus | reverse complement strand
CTTGGCTAAAATGCAAGCGGAGTCGGTCCCCCAGTCTCAGATGTATTGACCGATTACAAACTCTTGACACGACCTCAGACCAGGATATATAATGATAGAAAGGAGCGTGAAAAAACCATGAGCGCACCGACCAGGGATATTGGAATTGTTGTTAGTAAGGTTGGCGAGCTGGCGGTGACGGGGCTCCCATGCTTCATGTACCATGACCCCTATCACGAGCGCTTTGTCAACTATATCCGCTTACTGGTGGCCCAGAACCTGCCTGTTCTGGTCCGTCTGCATCCGGGGTGGAACTACCCTATGGAGGAGGACATCCTCCGGAAGGAAGTCGACCGCACTGGGCACGCGGTGCTGGTGGTGGGCTATGACGACGCCGCCGAGGAATTCATCCTTCTCGACCCGTGGGATCAAAGCCACTGGGGGGGAAGCAGGGGCGGAGAGTGGCGTATCGGCTACCGTGAACTTGGCCTCCTTGCCGTGGACTGCACTAGAGACGCTGTGATTACCGGTGTCTTGCCGAATGTGGAAATCCAGTTCGACGGCGTGGATGCACTCCAATGCAACGTCACGTATTCTTGTCCCGAGCCTCTCTTCCGGACCTTTATTGCAGAGGAGGCATTCCTGACGCTGACCGTGCCAAAAGGCTTGCAGCTGGACACGGACGGGGACCAGATAAGCCTTGGCCAGCTGCAGCCGGGGGAAACACGCTCCGTGGTTATTCCCGTGATCTTGGAAGACCCTGTAAACGGCGAGATTACGGCAGAGATTGATCTTGTCATCCGCTCCCTCTGGTTGCGAGACTGGAAGGAGACCATCCGGGTCGTCTCCCGTCATCGTATCACTGCTATTGAGCGGGCCATGGTCTAGCCAGGTAGCGCATAGCCTTACCGTATCCCCTATTCCGTCATCTCACGGAGGCCATGCTTCCTCAAACACTAGCCTCTGCGGGGGCGTTTTATGCATAAAGCCATCGCCACCTTGAAGGCCTTGAAGGCTAGGTTAGGGCTAGTACTTCTCACCCGAGAACTCCCATTCTCGTACTTTTTCATCAGCAGGACCCTGTCCCGCATTGGCGAGAATGTATTCTCCATCGCCGTCCCGTGGCTGGTGTTTCAGCTGACGGGCAGCACCCTACAACTCGGACTGGCCTTTGCCCTCCAGGTTGTCCCTTCACTGCTGCTAGCTCCCTTTGCTGGCGTTTACGTGGACGCCGCTTCCAGAAAAAGAGCGATGCTCGTTTCGGAGGGTTGCCGGGCACTGCTCGGTCTGGCTGTGACTGGGCTGTCCCTCCTGGGTAGCCTCCAGGTGTGGCACCTGTATCTCGCGGTGGTGGCCCATGCGGTCACCGCCAGTTTTCTTACCGTGGCAGCCGGGGCTGCTATTCCGGCCCTCGTGGACCAGGTTGACTTAACGCGCGCCAACGCGCTCATCAGGTTGAGCCGCAACCTGTGCGACATCTTGGGCAAGGTCATGGCCGGCCTACTCTTGGCCTGGCTGGGCCCGGCGTACACGTTCCTGGCGAATGCCGCCTTGACTTTCGCGTCCGCGGCTCTGTTGTTGCCGCTCCGGGGCATAGACGGGGGATCCCCAGTGGTGCGGGGCTGGCGGCCAAGGGTACTACAGGACTTTGTGAGTGGAGTGGGTATCCTGCGCCGCCACAGCGCGGCTGTGCTTGCCATGGCGGATCTGGTGGTGATCAACGTCGGTATTCCGGTCCTGGCAATAGCCCTTCCCGTCATTTCTGAAGAGGTCCTGCGCCAGGGTGCCGCTGGCTATGGGCTCCTCACCGGAGCGATGGCGCTCGGGGCCATCGTTGCCACCCTGATAGCCGCTCTGCTGGTCGGACGCATGGACGAGGGCCGATTGTCTGGGCTTGCCACGGTCCTGTTCGGCCTCCTGGTTGTTTCCCTGGGCTTCGTGAGGGCACTGGAGTGGGGGCTGCTGGCGATGACGCTTATCGGTCTGACGGCCGAATTGGTTTCGGTCTACACCTCCAGCATTCTGCAGCGGACCCTTCCTTCGGATGTCCTGGGCCGGGCCTTTGCTGCCCAGTTTACGGCCCTACGGATCGTCCCCGCGGTCGTGTTCCTGAGTGCCGGTTCTGTTCTCCAAACGTTCGGCGTGCAAACGTTCTTGATCGTGGGGGGTTCTATAACTGTTCTCATCGCGGCGCTCTTGCTCCAGCTCAGGGTGCGGGGTGCGCGAGAGAAAAACCGATGAGGTGGGGTTCCAATAGGGCCATCCGGGTTGGGGAGAGACTGCGAGGAGAAGCTACAAAGAGGAGGTGATACAAAGATGAAGCTGCGGTGGATCCAGTACATCCAAGGAGTCCCACGGTATCCTGTTCTGGCTGGCGACAAAGTCATGATCGTGGCATATAACCGGACGGTACACCAGTACGAGGTGATGGCCTGCCGCTCCCACGACGGGGAGCTCAGGTGGAAGTTAGCTCTCCCTGCCGGCGGCTACGGACGTCCAGCAACGGACGGATCGAGGCTTTACATGCTCTGGGGCCAGTCCGGGTTGGCTGCCCTAAACGTCGAGAACGGAGACCTGCAGTGGGCATGGAAAACACCGTGGCGGATCAGGAGCGGCCCGGTTCTTTTTAAAGACATGGTCTACCTATGTGCTGGAGACTCTATCATCGCCGTCAACAAAGAAGATGGGCGGGAAACACGAAGGTTCCAGGTGGGGCGAACATTTCTGTTCGGCAACCCCTGCGTCTCCCTTATTGACTCCCATCCTTTGTTGTTTGTCTTGGGTGCGGAACCGTCAAACAATTACCTGTACTGCGTCTCCCTAGACGACACGGGAGCACCCGTCAGTCTTGAGTGGAAACGGCCAATTGGTAAGACCGGAGTTGTGTCGTCGGAAACGGCCGGACCTGCCGTGGGCGCCGACCGTATCGTGATCGGATCGCTCGACGGCACAGTTACCTGCTTCGCATGCGCCACGGGGCAGGTATTGTGGACAGATCACGTGGGGGAGGTCACGATTCGCAGCGCTGCCTTTACGGATGGGGAACGTGTCTACGTCACCACACTCGGGGGCTCCATTCTCGCTTACAGCCTGCACACGGGGGCCCGGTTGTGGGAGCGGCAATTGTACGCGGAGGGGATCTGGGCCCCTCCAGCCCTGGCGGCTGGACTTCTGATCGTCCTGGGTGGTGGTGTCCTCGAGGCCATCGACCCGTCCAACGGGTCGTCCGTGGCACAAGTTGCGGTGGGTCATGGCCCCTACTCCGCCCCCGTTCCCTCCGGAACTCATGTATTCGTGGGCGGTGGGGATCCCCCGTTCACGGGCTATCTCTTCGCGGTGGACCTGGCGGTGGCCGATCCCACCAGCATGGCGGACCAAAACCTCGCCGATCTTGAAATCCAAGCTAACGATTGGGAAATTCAGATTTCCTTCCGGGTTCCACCTTTGGTTACAGACCTCTGGCTCGATGGACGGCCCCTGGGGGCGGATGCGGTGATTCGTCCTGTTCGTCGGGCAGATCGGGCTTACTTTCGCATTGCGCTCGCCCCCGGCAAGCGCATCGGAAAGTACGCCCTCCCTGTGGCACTGTGGCGCCAGGATAAGCTCATCTGGAACACGATTCTCGTCGATCTCGGAATGAACCGTGGGCCTACATTGGGGTTACCTCAGCAAGCGCGGGTCTCACATCTCATCTTTGAGCCCCAGGCCGAGCCAACTGCCAGCGGTGCTGCCGCGTTGTCGATGCTGCTTGGGCATTTTGGGCTGAAGGTGTCCCAGCAGCACGTCAAGGAGATGGCGGACTATCTGGTGGAAACGTGGCAGGTGGACCCACACCACAAGTGGTCTGGCGTGGCAATGCGAATTTCCCACGCAGGCGCCCGCGATGTGCGAGCTAAGAAGCCGTCGTAAAGGTCAACGGGAAAACTCGCCTCGATTTTACATGGCCCCTAGGATCCGCTTTTACCTCCCCCGCCCTCAGCCAGGCCCTTAGCCCCTGCAGTAAGCCCATCACCCGGGTGTCCACCAGAAGGCTCAGGCCCAGGGCGTGCAGGTAGATAGGGAGGCGGTAGATGGGGTAGAGAGAGACTTCCTTCCCCAGCGCCTCCGCCACCCAGCGTTGCAGCTTGAGCCCCGTCCACAAGCCGCCTTCAGGCGGGAGGCCTTGGCGGTAGATGAGGGCCTGCAGAACCCTCTCCCGTTCTTCTGGGGTCAGCTTTGGCGGTTGTCGTGCCTCCTATCCGGGAGGGCCTCGAGGCCCTCCCGGTTGTAGCGGGCCACGGTGGCGCAAACCCA
Organism: Thermus neutrinimicus; assembly: GCF_022760955.1. Taxonomy (NCBI): domain Bacteria; kingdom Thermotogati; phylum Deinococcota; class Deinococci; order Thermales; family Thermaceae; genus Thermus; species Thermus neutrinimicus. Next base: position 2,374 of record NZ_JAKTNU010000033.1, on the reverse strand, counting down.
GCGGGAGGTATGGAGGGCGATGGCGGCCACCTCCTGGGCGGTGAGGCCCTGCTTGGCGTGGTACGCCGCCAGAGCCTTCTTGATCCGTTGCTGGAGCTGGGGGAGGGTCAGGTGATCAACGACGGTCATGGGGGTAAAAAGGGTATCACCTACCACGCCACCCAGGCCTGGGCCCAGGATCTCTTTCCCGAGCCCCCGCCTTCCCACCAGTCCCTGGTCTGGTTTGCCCACCGCTACCTGGACGAGGCCATGCTGGAGGCCCTACTGCAAAAGCTCCGGGCGAGACCTGAGGAAAGGCTTTCCCGGGAGGATGAGGCGGGCCCTTTCGCCTAAGGGACACCACGGGGCTTCCCTACCGAAGCAAGGACCGCCTCCCCCGGTGGCGCAGGGGACAGGAGGCGCGGCGGGTGCGAGGGCATGGGAGGCTCTGGGCCCTTGCCCGATGGTGGAGGGGGCTAAGGCTTCTGGTTCTGGAGGGGGTTTGGGTGGGGCCAGGGTATGCCTCGGACCCCCGGCTTGGGCCGAGGGTTGCGGCGGTTTGGTCGGGAGGGTGGGGTGCTTTTGGGGGACGCGGGATTTGACGGGGAGGAGGTTTGGCGGGTGGTGAAGGGGCTTGGGGTGCGGCCCCTGATCCGGTTGCGGGAGAAGGGGGAGGTCCGGGATGCAGTGCGGCGTTGGGCGGCTTTCCACTGGGAGGATGCGCTGTATCGGTTTCGTGGAGTGGTGGAGGGGGTGTTTGGGGGGATGAAGAGCCGGTGGGCCGGGGGCTACTTGATGGAGCGCAAGCCCTCTTCGGCGATGAAGCGGATCTTCCTGGAGGCCATCGCCTATGACCTCCGGATCCTCCTTACCCTCACCCCTGTTCCCAAGGGTTCAAGCCAATTTACTAGGCAAGCCCAGGGGGCCTGAGCCCGGACAGAAACATGTGAGACTCAACATGTGAGACTCTAGAGACCCGGGATGGGATAAAAAGGAGGGGGACCGACTCCGAAAGGAGGTCCCCCAAGCGCAGCTTGCCACAGTTAGCAAAGAGGTCATAAGAGGGGCCAAGCTCGCCTTCCAGCTCGCCGAGGCTCAAGCCGGCGACCCCAAAGTCAAGGAACGCCTGCGCAAGCTCAAGCAGGTGGAGACCCTACGCCGCCACGGGGTGGACTGGGAAGAGGTCCAGGACCTGGTGGGCCTCAGCCGGGCCACCTACCACCGTTGGAAGAGGAGGCTCAAGGAAGAGGGGCTCAAGGGTTTGGTCCCCAGGTCCAGGCGCCCCAAACGCTTGCGGCGGAAGCGACACTGGACTCCTGAGCTTCTCCTGAAGGTGGAGGCTTTGAGGAAGGAGGGCTTTGGGGTGACTCAAAACTTGCACTTATCCATCCCTCTCAACCCTATGCAACCGGGGCACTTGAAAAGGGCTGCGGGTTTCCCGTCTGATGACGGGTGCCATGCCCACAGCCCAGTACCTACTCTCGGCCATCCTAGCCCTTCTGCCAAGCCCCCACCTCCAGGAGTCCCTCGAAGCCCTCCTCCTCCTGCTCTTGCAGGGCCACGGCAAAGCCAGACCCCAGCACAGCCAGACCAAGTCCCCCGCAAGGTGTTTCCCTCACGGGAAAGCAGCCGCCCTCTCCCGCTTCTTCAACCGGTATGCCTGGCCCACCCGCACCCTCATCCGCCTCGCCCGAAGGGAGGCGGAAAGGGCCCTGGACCGCGCCAGGCCCAGACGGGGTCCCAAGCCCAGGCTCCTGGTGGTCCTGGACCTGGTCACCCTGGAGAAGCGGGGCCTCCTCAGGGCCCTGCCTCTCTCCTTCTTCCACGGCAAGTGGGGCCTCCACCTGGGGGTGGTCTACCTGGTCCACGGCGAGCTCCGCATCCCCTGGAGCTACCGCGTATGGCGGGGCAAGGGGGAAAAGAGCCTCTCCCTCCTGGCCCTCAGGCTCTTAGCCTCCCTGCCCCCTTGGATGCGGAAGGCCTTCCGGGTGCGGGTGGTGGCCGATACCGCATTCGGCACCATCCGGTTTTTGCGGGGGGTCAGGGAGCTGGGATTGGAGGCGGTGGTAGGGATGCGGCGGTTTAGCATCGAGCACTTCTTCAAGGCCATGAAAAGCGAGTTCTCCCTGGGTCAGTTTGGGCAGCGGACAGCTTTGGGGGTGCACCGTTTTCTGGTGCTTTCCCCCCTGGCCTACCTGCTGGCCCACTGGGTAAAGCTGGCCTCTGAGGAGAAAGGGTGTACCTGGTGGGAGGCGGCGAGACGGCTCTTTCCTGAGCCGGTGGCCCTGATCCTTTCGCGCGAGCTCTCGCTCCTGGGGCTCTGGCCTCCACCTCCAGGGTCGTGTAAGGAATTATGTGTAGGGTTTTGTGTATAAAAGGGGGGCACCAGAAAGGA
>NZ_JAKTNU010000032.1 GCF_022760955.1 Thermus neutrinimicus | reverse complement strand
ATGTCTTAGGCACGCCGCCAGCGTTCACCCTGAGCCAGGATCAAACTCTCCAAATAAAAGTACGCCCGAAGGCGTTTTGTTTCGTGGTTTGCCCTATTCCTGCGCTTTCAAGATCCCCCGCCGGTCCAACCGGCGCAACATTGAATGTACCAGGCGGGGGGCTTTCTGTCAAGATGGGGGCATGCTGGACCTCTTGGTGATGGTTCCCCATCCCGACGACGAGAGCTTTGGTGCTGGCGGGGTGCTTCTTCTCGCCAAAAAGGCCGGGCTCAGGACGGGCATCCTCACCCTCACTCGAGGGGAGGCCGGGAGAACCCTGGGGCTTTGCCCCCCAGAGGAGCTGCCCCGGGTGCGGACCCAGGAGCTTGAGCGGGCGGCGGGGATCCTGGAGGTGGACTTCCTCGAGGTCCTCTCCTTCCCCAATGCCCTACCCCAGGCGGTTTCCTCGGAGCACAGGGCGGCGGAGGACCCCCGTGGCCTTGCCTCGGGAAAGGGCCTCCTTGACCATCCCGAGGCAGAAGCGGCCATCCGGGAAAGGCTTCTTGCCCAAAGGCCCCGCTATGTCCTTACCTTTCCCCCTGACGGCATCAACGGCCACCCCGACCACGTGGCGGCAAGCCGCTACGCCACCCGGGCGGCGGAGGGTTTGGCCCAGGTGGTGTACTTCGTGCGGCCCGAAGGCTCCTGGCCCGTCACCCACCGCCTGCACCTCCCCGAATGGGCCTTGGCCCGGAAGCTTAAGGCCCTGGCCCAGCACCGGACCCAGGCCCTGTCCCTGCTGGATTTCATGGAAAGGTATCCGGAAAGGCTCTGGACGGAAACCTACCACCTCCCCGGGGCAAGGGGCACGCAGGAGGGGCCATGGTGGTAAAGCCTCTGGACCACACCGCGGACGTGGGGTTCCTCCTGGAGGCGGAAAGCCTCGAGGACCTCTTCCAGGCGGCCCTAAAGGGCCTTCTCCAGGTGATGTTCCTCTTTCCCCCAGAAGGCGGAAGCCGGCGCAAGCGCCTTTCCCTGGAGGCGGAGGACTTGGAAACCCTCCTGGTCCGTTTCCTCAACGAGCTCATCTACCTGATCCAGACCAAGGCCTTCGTGCCCGGGAAGGCGCGGGTCCAGGTGAAGCAGGAAGCCAGGGGCTACCGCCTCACCGCCACCCTCTGGGGCGAGCCCTTCCAGGAGGGCTTTGGCTTTCAGGGGGAAGTGAAAAGCGCCACCTTCCACGGCCTAGAGGTGAGCCGGGAAAATGGGGTGTGGAAGGCCCAGGTGATCCTAGACGTGTAAAGCGGAAAGGCCCGCCCGCACCCGTTGCAAAAGCCCCGCCGCCACCAGGTTCCTGGCCCTAAGAAGGGCATTTTTCACCGCCAAAGCGTCCGCGGAACCGTGGCCGATGAAGACCGCTCCCTCCACACCCAGAAGGGGCATGGCCCCATATTGGGCGGGATCCACCCTCTCCTTCACCCTCCGCAAAGCCCCCCGGGCCAGAAGGGCCCCCAGCCGGGCCAAGGGGCTCGAGGTGAGGGCTTCCTTGATCCAGCCGAGGAGGACCTTGGCCTCCCCCTCCGCCAGCTTCAGGACCACATTCCCGGTAAAGCCGTCGGTGACCACCACCTCCGCGGTGCCCAAGAAGATGTCCCGCCCCTCCACGTTGCCGAAAAACCGTTCTCCCAGGGCCGCCTTCAGCAGGGGGTAGGTCTCCAGCACCAGGGCATTGCCCTTACCCTCCTCCTCGCCGATGGAAAGAAGGCCCACCTTCGGGTCCCTGAGGCCGCTGGCCTCGGCATAGGCCAGGCCCATAACGGCGAACTGCACCAAGAAGGAAGGGCGGCAGTCCGCGTTGGCCCCCCCGTCCAGGAGGAAGGTGCGCCCCTTTTGGCTGGGAAACTCCACCAAGAGGGCGGGCCTTTCCACCCCCTTGACCCGCCCCAGGGTAAAGAGGGCCGCGGCCATGGTGGCCCCGGTATGGCCCATGGAGACCACCGCCTGGACCTCGCCCCGCTTCAGGAGGTCCATGGCCACCATGATGGAGCTGTCCCGGCGCTTCCTCACCTCCGTGGCGTGCTCCTCCATGGGAATCCAGTCCGGGGCATGGTGGATGGGCAAGGAGGCCCCCAAACGGGCAAGCTCGGCCCGCAAGCGGGCCTCCTCCCCCACCAGGAGGACCTCCACCCCTTCCTTAGCCGCCCAAACGGCCCCCTGGACCGTGACCGCAGGGGCCCTGTCGCCCCCCATGGCGTCCAGGGCGATCCTCATGCGCTGGCGGGGAGGTGCTTCTGGATTTTGGCCTCAAAGTTACGCTTGGGCTGGGCCCCCACCAGGACCTCCACCGGCTGGCCGTTTTTGAAGAGGATCACCGTGGGGATGCTCATGACCCGGTAGCGCATGGCCGTCTTGGGGTTCTCGTCCACGTCCAGCTTGGCCACGATAAGCTTCCCCTCGTACTCCCTGGCCAGCTCCTCCAGGATGGGAGCGATCATGCGGCAAGGAGCGCACCACTCCGCCCAGAAGTCCACCAGGACCAAGGGGTGTCCGCTTAAGGTCTGGTCAAAGTTGGCGTCGGTAACCTCTATGGGCTTCGCCATACCCCATCACTTTAAAGCAAAACCCCGGGGACACAAACCCCCGGGGGAACCCTTTGGGTTAACGCTTCCGCTTGCCGCCCTTCTTGCCCCCCTTGCCGCCGAAACCCCCGGTGCCCCGCAGGAAGCTCTTTAGCTTGTTCTCAAACTCGGGGGACTGCTTGGGCAGGCGCCTAGGCCTGGGAGGCGGGGCCCCTTCCGGAGCGGGGGTGAGGTCCTTGATGGAAAGGTCCAAACGCCCCTTGGCGTCCCGCCCCTTCACCATCACCTGGACGATGTCCCCCTCGTTGAGGAAGTCCCGCACGTTCCTCACGAACTCGTGGGCGATCTGGGAGATGTGCACCAGGCCCTGCTCGCCCCCCGGGAGCTCCACAAAGGCGCCAAAATCCGTAACCCGCACCACGCGGCCCTCTACAACGCTTCCAGCTTCTAGCTCCACTTTCCTTCTCCCTTTGCGCGGCTCGGATCCGCGATGCCCCCACTATAGCACAAAGGGCCGCACCCCCTTTCGGTCCAGGGGGGCGAGGAGCTGGGCAAAGGTGCGCCCCAGCACCGGATGGCGCCCTTCGGGGATGAGGTCGGCCAGGGGCACCAGGACGAAGGCCCGCTCGTGGAGCCTGGGATGGGGCACCTCGAGGCCCTCCTCCCTTAGGACCAGGTCCCCGTAGAGCAGGAGGTCCAGGTCTATGGTCCTCGGCCCCCAGCGCTCCTCCCGCTTGCGCCCCAGGCCTTGCTCTATCCCCAGAAGCCCCTTCAGGAAAACCCTCGGGGAAAGCCCCGTGTCCACCTCCGCCACCAGGTTCAGGTAGGGGGGCTGGGGTGGGCCCACGGGCTCGGTTTCGTACACGGGGGAAAGACGGAGGAGACGGGTCTCAGGGAGCCGGGAAAGGTGGGAAAGGGCCCATAGAAGGTAGCCCGCCCGGTCCCCCAGGTTGGAGCCCAAGCCCACATAGGCCAGCACCTCCCCAGTCTATCCGTTGACAAGGAGGTCCCGCCCCCCTACCCTGAAGGGGAGATGGCCACCTGGGGCAAAACCTGATGGGGCCTGGGAAGCCTGGCTTCCCGGGCCCGCCCGGGGGCTTTTCTTTTGGAGGCGAGGATGGTTGGGGCAAATGTGGACTGGCGGACCCTTCTGGAAGCGGAAAAGAGCCTGGACACGGGCGTCTACACCAAGCACGACCTCCTTTTGGTACGGGGGCAAGGGGCCAGGGTCTGGGATGCCGAGGGCCAGGAGTACATCGACTGCGTGGGGGGTTACGGGGTGGCCAACCTGGGCCACGCCAACCCCGAGGTGGTGGAGGCCATCAAGAGGCAGGCGGAGACCCTCCTCTCCATGCCCCAGACCCTGCCCACCCCCATGCGGGGGGAGTTCTACCGCACCCTGGTGAGCCTTCTCCCCAAGGAGCTCAACCGGGTCTTCCCCACCAACTCCGGCACCGAGGCCAACGAGGCGGCCATCAAGTTCGCCTGGGCCCACACCAAGAGGCGGAAGCTGGTGGCCGCCATGCGGGGCTTTTCAGGGCGCACCCTAGGAAGCCTCTCCGTCACCTGGGAGCCCAAGTACCGGGAACTCTTCCTACCCCTTTTGGGCCCCGTGGAGTTCATCCCCTATAACGATGTGGAGGCCCTAAGGAAGGCGGTGGACGAGGAGACCGCGGCGGTGATCCTCGAGCCCGTGCAGGGGGAAGGGGGGGTGCGCCCCGCCACCAGGGAGTTTCTGGAAGCCGCCCGGGAGATTACCTGGGAAAAGGGTGCCCTACTGATCCTGGACGAGATCCAGACCGGCATGGGACGTACGGGAAGGCGCTTCGCCTTTGAGCACTACGGGGTGGTGCCCGACATCCTGACCCTGGCCAAGGCCTTAGGGGGCGGGGTGCCCATGGGGGCGGCGGTGATGCGGGAGGAGGTGGCGAGGAGCATGCCCAAGGGGGGCCACGGCACCACCTTCGGGGGGAATCCCTTGGCCATGGCCGCCGGGGTGGCCGCCCTGCGCTACCTGGAGCGCACCCGGCTTTGGGAAAGGGCCGCGGAGCTGGGACCCTGGTTCATGGAAAGGCTACGGGAGATCCCCTCTCCCAAGATCCGCGAGGTGCGGGGGCTCGGGCTCATGGTGGGCCTCGAGCTCAAGGAGAAGGCTGCCCCCTACATCGAGCGCCTGGAAAAGGAGCACCGGGTGCTGACCCTGCAGGCGGGTCCCACGGTGATCCGCTTCCTTCCCCCGTTGGTGATAGAAAAGGCCGATCTGGAACGGGTGGTGGAGGCGGTGCGGGCTGTACTAACCCAATGACATGAGCGCAAACGCCTTGGACCCCGTTGAGTTCCTGATGGGGGCTCTGAAGATCCCCTCCCCCTCCGGTGAGGAGCGCTTGGTGGCGGAGTACCTGGCGGAGGGCATGGAGCGGCTCGGCCTTAAAGGCTTTGTGGACGAGGCGGACAACGCCCGCGGCCAGACGGGCCATGGCCCCATCCAGGTGGTCCTCCTGGGGCACATCGACACCGTGCCTGGGGTGGTGCCGGTGCGCCTTGAGGGCAACAAGCTCTTCGGCCGGGGAGCGGTGGACGCCAAGGGCCCCTTCGTGGCCATGATCCTGGCCGCTGCCGGGCTTTCCGAGGAGGCGAAGGGGCGCCTTACCGTCCACCTGGTGGGGGCCACCGAAGAGGAGGCCCCCAGTTCCAAGGGAGCCCGCTTCGTGGCCCCCAGGCTTAAGCCCCACTACGTCATCATCGGGGAACCCTCGGGCTGGGAGGGCATCACCCTGGGGTACAAGGGAAGGCTTTTGGTAAGGGCAAGGCGGGAAAAGGACAACTTCCACTCCGCCCACCACGAGCCCAACGCCGCGGAGGAGCTCATCAGCTACTTCGTGGCCATCAAGGCCTGGGCGGAGGCCATGAACGTGGGGCAGAGGGCCTTTGACCAGGTGCAGTACACCCTAAGGGATTTCCGCATCCAGCCCGCGGAGCTCAAGCAGGTGGCGGAGATGTTCTTTGATCTGCGCCTCCCGCCCAGGCTCCCCCCGGAGGAGGCCATCCGCCACCTCACCGCCTATGCCCCCCCCACCATAGAGCTGGAGTTCTTCGGCCGGGAGGTGCCCTACCTGGGCCTCAAGGACACCCCCCTGACCCGGGCCCTAAGGCAGGGGATCCGCAAGGCTGGGGGGAAACCCGTCTTCAAACTGAAAACCGGAACCAGCGACATGAACGTCCTGGCCCCCCACTGGCCCGTGCCCATGGTGGCCTACGGCCCCGGGGATTCCACCCTGGACCACACCCCCCATGAACACATAGAGGTGGAGGAGTTCCTGAAAGGGATAGAGGTGCTAAGGGGGGCCCTCGAGGCCCTGGCCCAAACGCGCCCGCCCGAACCTGCCTTAGGGTGACGACTCCCCGGACTTAAAGTCCGGGGCTTCCCAAGATACGGGCCACGCCCGTGACCAGGAGAACCTCTCCTGAAGGCCCCGCCCATGGGGCAGGCGTACTGCCGTACCCAGAGGGGACGCCTCTCCCGGTGGCCGCAAACTGGACAGTCCTGGCTTGTGTATCGGGGATCTACGGCAATGACCCGCCTACCAGCCTCCGCCGCTTTGTAGGCGAGGATTTCTAGGAACTGTGCCCACCCTGCATCGTGTACCCCTTTGGCGACGGGGGTACGCGAGAGGGCAAGGATGTTCAGGTCCTCAAGGTACGGGCTATGCCCGTGACCGTGAACGATGGTGTCATAGGTGTTCACCAGCTTCCTCGCTAGCTTGTGGTGGAAGTCCTTTCTCTGACGGGCAACCTTACGGTGGGGCTTAGCCAGGTGGGCCTTGGCCTTCCTGTAGCGGTTACTCCCCTTTTTCTTCCTGGAGAGGGAACGTTGTGCTCGGGCAAGTTTATCCTGGGCCTTTTGAAGGTACCTTGGGGCTTCGATCCTCTCCCCCTCGGAGGTGACCAGGAAGTAGGGGTTGGTGCCCAGGTCTATCCCGATAGTCCTGGGAGTGGGAGGCAAAGGTTTGGCTTCCACTTGGCAGACGAAGACGATGTACCAGTGGTCCCCTCCCCTTTTGACCGTGGCCGTCTTTATCTCGCCTTCCAGGGGGCGGTGGAACTTGAGCTTGACCGAGCCGAGGCCAAAGAGAAAGACCCTCTTGCCTCCATCCTGAACCTTGACCCCGGTAGTCCCAGCTTGGGGGAAGGTGAAGGAGTCGTAGCGTCCCTTTCCCTTGAAGCGGGGGTAGCCTGGTTTCTGTCCCCTCTTCACCCGGCGAAAGAAGCCCTGGAAGGCCCTATCCACCCGCTCGGTCACGGACGTAGCCCTTATGTTGATAACGTTTTGCAACCCCTGGGAGTGGATGCGCTTGTACTCGGGCAACTCGGCCCGTATCTTGGGTAGGTGCCTCTTCTGTTTGTAGAAGCCGATAGTCCTTCCGGCCTTCTTGTAGGCATCCCTCCTCTCCTGGAGGGCGGCGTTGTACAGCTGGCGGCAGAGCTCAAGGGTCCCTTCAAGGTCCCTGGTTTGGGGCTTGGTGGGGTAGAGGCGGTACTTGAAGGCCTTGAGCATCTGTTGCGGGTATAAGCTACCACATCCACCCTTTTATCCTGTGTCCGCCTCCGGCGGAAGGAGCTTGCGCCCCTAAGTTTGTACACTATGCTTCCCTCCTGCATGTGAGCCCTCAATATTTTTGTACCCTAGCCCCGAATGGAGCCTCCCTTCATGGTAGTATTGCAGCCTTTCCTCTATCACCCCCCTCAGCTCCGTCAGGTCCTTGGCCTCCAAAAACAGGTCCCTGTTCTCCCACTTAAACCGCGAGAAAAACGACTCCATCACCGGGTTCCCCCGCGGCCCCATCAGGCTGTAGGAAACCCGCTGCCCATCCCCCAGCAAAAGCTGCCCCACCCATTCGTGGCTCAAGAAAGCTCCCCCCTGGTCGTGGTGCACAATGGCCCGGGGCAGGCCTCCCCTCCTCTCCTGGATGTAGGCCTTGGCCCGCTCCCACACCTCCAGGGCCGCCTCCGCCGTAGGGGAGGGATATACCCCCCAGGCCAGAACCACCCTCGTGGCGTGATCCAGGATGGGCAAGAACCAGACCCTACCCCCCCGGTAGGGAAGGAGGGTGAAGTCGGTGTACAAGAGTTCAAAGGGCTCTGGCGTTCGCTCCCGGAGAAGGAAGGCCCTCAGGTCAGCCCGGTCCCCGGCCAGAAGGACAATCTCCAAAAGGGGGTTGGGCTTGGGCTTGCGAACCTTACGTCCCAAGGCCAGGTGGAACTCCTTGAGCAACCGGCGGATGCGCTTCTCGTTGATGACCACCCCCCGGCGCCGGAGCTCCCGCGCCAGCCGGCGGTATCCGTACTGGGGGTGCTCCCCCAAAACCTCCCGCATCAGGGCCACCGCCTTCTCATCCGCCTCCTGCCGCCTCCGGTCCGCTTCCACCTTCTGCCGCTGGTAGTA
>NZ_JAKTNU010000031.1 GCF_022760955.1 Thermus neutrinimicus | reverse complement strand
AGTCGGTCCCCCTCTTTTTATCCCAGCCCAGAGTCTCACATGTGTTTGTCCGGGTTCAGGCACTTTTTCCAACCCCCGCCGGCGGCCCCTCCCCCTTAGCCCGGCAAAGCCATTAGTATAGGGGCAAATGCGGGTAGCCCTCTTCATCACCTGCCTGGCCGACCAGTTCTATGCGGAGGCGGGGGTGGCCACGGTACGCCTTCTGAGGGCCTTAGGGGTGGAGGTGGACTTCCCCAAAGGGCAGACCTGTTGCGGCCAGCCCGCCTTCAACGCCGGCCACTGGAACGAAGCCCGGTCCCTGGCCCAGCGGACCATACGCATCCTCGAGGATGCCGAGTACGTGGTCCTGCCCTCGGGAAGCTGCGCCAGCATGGTGAGAAACCACTACCCCGAGCTCCTCCCCGGGGACGGGGAGGCCCTTAGGCTTTCGGAAAAGACCTACGAGCTATCCCAGTTCCTGGTGCGGGTACTGGGCGTGACCGAGCTGGGAAAGGGGCTTGAGGGGAAAAAAATAGCCTACCACCATGGCTGCCACGCCCTAAGGGAGCTTGGGGTCAAGGAGGAGCCCCTTCTCCTTCTTAAAAACGGCGGGGCGGAGATCCTCCCCTGGGAGGCAGCGGAGGAGTGCTGCGGCTTCGGGGGGCTCTTCTCGGTGAAGCTCCCCGAGGTCTCCCTGGCCATGGCCGACCGCAAGCTTTCCACCTTGCCCCAGGCGGATGCCCTCACCTCCACGGACGCCGGGTGCCTCCTCCACCTTTCTGGGCGCATGGGCAAGCGGGGGGAGAACATGCGGGTGGTTCCCCTGGCCACCCTTCTATGGGAGGCGTATGGGGGTTAAGGCCAAGCTCTACCCCAAGGAAGCCGCCAGGCTCCTAAGGGAAAAACCCGGGGTGCGGGAAGCGGTCACCGGGGCCACCCTTCACTTTGAACAAGGCCGCAAGAAGGCCTACGGGGAGATCGACGCCGAGGCCTGGCGGGAGAGGGCCAAGAGGGTCAAGGACCACCTCCTCTCCCACCTGGACCATTACCTGGAGCTAGCAGAGAAAAGGTTGCGGGAAAAGGGCGTACAGGTGCACTGGGCGGAGGGCCCCGAGGAGGCCCACCGCATCCTGAGGGAGGTCGTGGCCCGCCACGGGGTAAAGCGGGCGGTGAAGGCCAAGAGCATGCTCACGGAGGAGCTTGGGGTGAACCCTCTTCTGGAGTCCCTGGGAGTGGAGGTGTACGAAACCGACCTCGGGGAGTACCTGATCCAGCTCCTGGGAGAACCCCCAAGCCACATCGTGGGCCCGGCCATCCACCTGGCCCTCTCCGAGATCCAAAGGCTTTTCCACGGGCGCTTCGGTACCCCCCTGGACGCCTCCCCCGAGGCCCTGGCCGCCGTGGCCAGGAAGGTCTTGCGGGAAGCCTTCCTCACCGCCGAACTGGGCATCAGCGGGGCCAACTTCCTGGTGGCGGAGACGGGTACCCTGGCCCTCATGGAAAACGAGGGGAACATCCGCCTTTCCACCAGCCTCCCCAGGGTACACGTGGCCTTCGTGGGGATCGAAAAGCTCCTTCCCCGCCTCGCTGACCTGGCCCTCTTCCTCCCCCTCACCGCCCGGGCGGCCACGGGGCAACGGCTTTCCACCTACGTTTCCCTCATCCAGGGCCCCTCGAGGGAGGAAGAGGAAGGCCCTAAGGAGGTGCACGTGGTCTTGGTGGACCACGGCCGCACCACCCTCCTCCACGACCCCGAGGCCTGGGAGGTCTTGCGGTGCCTCCGGTGCGGGGCCTGCCTCAACGCCTGTCCCGTCTACCGCCAGACCGGGGGGCATCCCTACGGCTACGTCTACTCGGGGCCCATAGGGGCGGTTCTGGACCCCGGGCTCCTGGGCCTCGAGGACACCTACCCCCTTCCCTACGCTTCCACCCTCTGCGGAGCCTGCTACGAGGCCTGCCCGGTGAAGATCCCCATCCCCAAGCTCCTCCTCACCTGGCGAAACCGGGCGGTGGAACGGGGCCTCGCCCCCACCTGGGAAAAAGGCGCCATCAAGGCCTTTTCCCAGGTGATGCAAAGCCCAAGCCTCTACCGGCTCTTCTCCAAGGCCCTAAGGGGCCTCCCCCTGCCCCAGGACCTCCTCCCCCTCTTGAAGGCCTGGACGGAGGGCCGCGGCCCCCTGAAGCCCAGCCCTAAGCCCTTCCACGAGCTTTGGCAGGAACTCGAGGAGTAAGGCCATGGACACCAGATCCCGCATCCTAAGCCGCATACGGCAGGCCCTTAGGGAAAGGCCCAGGGCCCTTCTACCCGAGCACCCCCACCCGGCCCTTTCCCAAGACCCCCTGGAGCTTTTCCTAAAGCGCCTGGCGGAAAACGGGGCCGAGGGCCACCTCCTGGACGAGGAAGGGGTGAGGAGGCTTCTTGCGAACCTGGCCCAAGGGCTTGCCGGGGCCGCCTACGGCAAGGGGGTTCCCGCCGCCTTCCGCCTCCTGCCGGAGCTTCCTCCCGAGGAAGCCCCCCTAGGGGTCTCCCGGGCCCTCTTCGCCGTGGCGGAAACGGGTACCGTGGCCCTTTCCTCGGAGGACGGCAGGAAGGCGCAGCTCCTGCCCCCCGTTCACCTGGTCCTGGTGGGGGAAGAGAAGGTGTATCCCAGCCTCCTCGAGGCCTTCCTGGACCTGAAATCCCTTCCCAGCGCCCTAGGCCTTCACTCCGGCCCCTCCAAAAGCGCGGATATCGGCCAGGTGATGGTCAAAGGGGTACACGGCCCCGGCCGGCTGGTGGTGGCGGTGCTTCAGGGCACCTGGTAGGCGGGGGGTGGGGAAAGCCTCCTCAGGTTCAGGCGGATCTTCCCCTCTTCCCGCACGAAGATGGGCCACCACACGAAGCTGGCCCGGCCGGCGATGGACTCCAGGGGCACTGGGCCAAAGGTGCGGGAATCCTCCGAGCCTCCCAGGGTGCGGTTATCCCCCATGACGAAATAGTACCTCTCCTTTAGGCGGATCTTCCCCACCTCGCAGGCCTCGGTGAGGCGGCTTCGGGCCAGAACCTCCGGCGAAGGCGGCAGGAGCATCTCCTTAAGGGGCCTTAGGTAAGCGGGGAGAAGCTCCACGGGAAAATCCCCTTGCTGGGTGAGGATCCGGGTCATGCGCCCGTCCTTATAGCACACCCCCGGAAAGGAATCGGGCCAGGGGGCGATGCGATCGGTGATGTGCCGCTCGTCCAGGGGCTTGCCGTTGACATAGACCACCCCCCGCTCCACATAGACCTCGTCCCCGGGCACCGCCACGATGCGCTTGATGAAGAAGGCCCGGAAGCTAAAGCCCAGGAGGGGAAAGCGGGCGGTGGCGTTGGGCGTGCCCTCCGGAGGCTTAAGGATGGCCACCTCCCCCCTGCGCCACTCCATAAGGCCAAAGCGCACCAACCAGGTCTCCCACTTGGGCACCAGGACCCGCTCCCCGTTCTGCAAGGTGGGGAACATGCTCTGCCCCACCACCCCCACGGTGGTGAAGACAAAGGTGGTGACCAAAAACGCCACCAGAAGGGCTTCCCCCACCTGGCGGAACCACTCCTTGGAAAGATAGTCCCAAAACGCCTTCATATCCCTCCCACTCTACCCGCTAAAGCCTGCCTTGCTGCCTTCCGCCCTGCTTCCACGATCTCCTCCAGACGACGGAATTCCTCTATGCCCACCCCAGCCAGATGGGGCCTCACGTACACCTCTGGAGCGTACAGGGTGAGGCGCACCGAGGTGAGGTGGAACTGCATGAGGTCCACCGCCCGCCGGGCCAGGGCCAAAAGCCCCTTGGGAGCCTCTCCCCCTTCCCGTTCCGGGGTCACGTCCACGGCATAGACCTCCGTGGCCCCCAAAAGACGAGCAGCGTCCACCGGCAGGTTGTCCAAGACCCCCCCATCAAAGAGGAGCTGCCCCTCCCGCTCCACCGGGGCGAGGAGCCCAGGATAGGCGGCCGAGGCCAAAACGGCGCTGGGCAGGTCCCCCTGGGTTAGGAAAAGCAACCGCCCCGAAACCACATCCACCGCCGTGACCGCCAGGGGTCTTTTGAGCTCCTCAAAGCGCTCCGGTAGGTGCTCCGCCAGGAAATCCTTGAGCTTCCTCCGGGAGAAAATCCCCTCCCTGGGGGAGAAGCCCAGAAGACCCAGCCAGGGGGTTTTGTGGGCGATGGTCAACATCTCCGCCGGGGTCTTGCCCGCGGCGAAAAGCGCCCCCACGATGGCCCCCATGCTGGTCCCCGCCACCACCTGGAAGTCCAAACCCGCTTCCAGGAAGACCTCGAGGGCCCCGATGTGGGCAAGCCCCCTGGCCCCCCCGCCGGAAAGCGCCAAACCGCGCACGCCAAAAATCCTAACGGCTTCCGGGTGAAAGAGGTGAGGGCTGGATATAGTGAAGGCGGTGAGCCTGGCGGGGAAGGTCCTTCTGAACCGATACCGGGTGGTGCGCCCCTTGGGCCAAGGGGCCTTGGCCACCGTCTACCTGGCCTTTGACCGCTTCGGCGCCCCCTACGCCCTCAAGGTTTTCCCCAAGGGGGCCGAGACCAGGCGCAACCGGGAGTTCTGGGTAGGCAAGCAGCTTTCCCACCCCAACCTGAACCCGGTTCTGGAAAGCCTGGACCTGGAGGAGGGCCCCGCCCTTCTCCTGGCCTACGCCCCCGGGGAGGAGATGGGGCGCTGGATGGGGCGCCACCCCAAGCGCCCCAGGGCCTTACACGTCTTCCGCCAGCTCCTCATGGCCTTGGCCCACATGCACGGCAAGGGCCTGGTGCACCGGGACGTGAAGCCGGAGAACATCATCGTGGCGGGAACGGACGAGGCCAAGCTGGTGGACTTTGACCTTTCGGGACCAGCCCTCGAGGCCTTCAAAAAACCCTTAAGGGTGGGCACTCTTGCCTACCTGGCCCCCGAGCAGATCCTGGGGCAAAGCCCGGGCCCCGAAGCGGACGTGTATGCGGCAGGCATCATCCTGTACTGGATTCTCTCGGGGGAACACCCCTTCGTGGGCGGGCCGGAGGAGGTTCTTCTCGGCCACCTGCAAGGGGCCGTGCCCCCCATACCTAGCCTGGGCCTCGAGGAGCAAGGCTATGTAGAACGCCTCCTGGCCAAATCCCCCAAGGAGCGGTTTCCCTCGGCAAGGGAGGCCTTGGAGGCCTTCCCCTTTTAAATGGCCCCTTGCCTTATCCTCTCCACCCTCCTGGGCTCCGCCCTCTTTGCGGGCCTGGGAGAGGTGGCGGTGGGAAGGCTTTGGGCGGAAGGGGGCCACCGGGCCCTGGTGGTGGCGCAAAGCGGCGCCCATGTCTTGACGAGAGAGGAGAACTCCGCCCTATACGGCCTCGCCCGTACCCCAGATGGCTACTTGGCCGTGGGCCATGTGGGAAAAGCCCTCCTCCAGGTGGGGCTGGACCAAAAGGGAGAGGCCCTTTGGGCCAGGGTGGGGGGCCAGGGCATCCTCTGGGGCACGGATGGCCGCTTCGCTTGGGGGGGATATCCGGGCCCCGAGGGATGGGAGGCCTTGGCCCTGGACCTGGCTGGGGAAAGGGCTTGGCGCCTGCCCCTGCCCGGCCAGGGGTACGCCTACGGGGGCCTATACTGCCAGGGCGTCCTCTTCCTGGTGGGCCGGGTGGAGGGAGCGGGGGGGTTTGACGGCTTTCTCTTGGGCCTTCCCCTGACCCACCCTAGCCCGCCATGGGCCTATGGTTACCGTACCGCCTGGCCGGAAAACGACTACCTCCGCTTCCTGGGGGAGAGGGGCGCGGTGGGAAGGCTGGAGGTGCAGGGGGATTCCGAGGGCCTCCTCCTAGACTGGCTGGGCCTTAGGCAAGGGAAGGCCCAACTGCTCCGCCGTCCCGGCTTTGACTACCTCAGGGCCTGGCGTGGGGCCTTCCTGGTGGGGGAGGCGGAGGTTGCAGGGGTCTTGGAGGGCCTCTGGGTTGGCCCCCAGGGGCCCCGGTACGGAGGGGGTCCCATGGCCTCCCTCCGCGCCCTAGACCCCCCCTTTGCCTACGGGTACTCCTACCGCTCCCTTTTCCAGGGGGAAGGCATGCTCTTGAACCTAGGGGAGTACAGGGGGAAACCCTTGGCCTACCGCCTCGAGGAGTTACAGCTCCCCTGGCTCCCCCTCAGGAGCAGGCCCCGCGCCCTCTCCCTAACCTGGGGGCCCGTGGGCTGGAATCCCAAACCCGCCCTAAGGCCAAAGGCCTGCCCCCCTGGCCCCGATCCCAGGCGGGAATGAGCGTTTCCTTCCCCATCCCCAGCCCTCATCGGGCATAGGCCCCGTTGGCCAGGAAGGTGAGGATGCCCGCAAGAAGCCCCTGGGCCACCTTCTCCCGGTAGGCGGGGTCGGCGAGGCGCCGCCCCTCCACCACATGGTCCCCGAAGCCGATCTCCACCAACACCGCCGGCACCTTGGCGTAGCGAAGCACGAAGAAATCCCCGGGGAAGGTTCCCCGGTAGGGGCTTCCCGTAGCCTGGGACAGCTTCCTCCCTAGGGTTTCCGCCAGGCGCTGGCTATAGCGCTGGTTGGCCTGGGCCACGATGTCAAAGAGAATCCTCTCCGCCACGGTGCGGGCCTCCTGGGTCAGGCGCTGCCCCAGCTCCCCCCCGCCATTTTCCCGGATCACCTGGGCCAAAACCCTGGCGTCCTGGGCCTGGCCGAAGTAGAAGACCTCCACCCCTTGGGCCGTGCGGGTGGGGGTGGCGTTGACATGGATGGAGACAAAGAGGTTCACCTGCGAGCTATCCGCCATGGCCGCCCTGCGGGAGAGGTCCTCCCGCTTATCGGGGGAAAGGTGCATGTCCCGGTCCCGGGTAAGGCGCACCTCGATGCCCTCCTTCTCCATGAGGCGCTTCAGGCGCAAGGCCACGTCCAGGACCACCTCCTTTTCCACCACGTACCCCACCATCCCCGGGTCCACCCCCCCGTGGCCGGGGTCCAGGAGGACCACGGGCTTGGGCGGCTTGGGCGGCCGGTTACGGGGCGGGTCTTGGGCTGGCTTGGCCGGGGTGGAGGCCTCCTTTTTCAGGCTCAGGTCCACCACCAACCGCTCCGGGTCGGAATAGCGGCGCACCGTGGCCTCCACCCTTCCCTTTAGGCGCACCACCACCCGCACCTGCCCCGCCTCGAGGAGGGTCTGCACCGAGGCCACCTCGGAAGAGTTCACCACCTGGTCCAAGGGAGCGGCCGTTACCCCCTTCAGGACCAAAACCAGAAGGCCGTTCTCTTGGGAAAGGGTGTGCTGCACCTCCTTAGAGGGAAGGTCAAAGACCAGGCGGGTGAAGCCCTCGTGCACCCCAATGCGGGGAAAGGCCCAAGCCAGGCTCCATAAAAAGACGCCAACCAGGAGGAGTACCCGCATCCACGCCCATTCTAGCGGCAAAGGTTAAAGCCTGATAAAATCCGGCTCATGACCAAGAGGGTCGTGATCCACCAGCTGGTAGGCCACCGCTTCCTGGGAGTGAACGAGCAGGGAGACAAGGTGATGATCGACGGGGACCAACCCTCCACCGGCCCCCGCCCCATGGAGCTCCTCCTCATGGCCTTGGGAGCCTGCACCGCTTACGACGTGGTGGACATCATGAGGAAGAAGAAGCAACCCCTGGCCCGCTACCGGGTGGAGGTGGAGGGCATCCGGGCGGAAACCCATCCTAAGCGCTACACCCACATCACCATCACCCACATCGCCTCGGGGCCAGGGGTAACGCTGGAAGCCCTCGAGCGCGCCGCCCACCTCTCCCACACCAAGTACTGCTCCGTTTCCGCCAACCTCAACGCCGAGATCACCGTCAAGGTGGTGCTGGAGCCCTGGGAGGAAGGCCAAGAGGCCCAAGGCTAAGCCCCATGCTCCTGGCCATAGACATCGGCAACACCTCCACGGTCCTGGGGGTCTTTTCCGGGGAGCACCTCATCGCCCACTTCCGCATCCACACCGACCGGATGCGCATGGAAAGCGAGTACCGGGTCATCCTGAGAAACCTCTTCGCCCTCGAGGACCTCCCCCCTCCCAAAGCCGCCCTCCTTTCCAGCGTGGTGCCTCCGGTGGAGCGGGAGATGAAGGAGGCCATCGGCAAACTCTTCGGCATTCAGGCCCAGGTGGTGGACGCCGAGGCCACGGGGTTGGAGGTGTGCATAGACAACCCGAGGGAAGCCGGCACGGACCGCCTGGTGAACGCCGTGGGCGCTTTGGGCTACCCTAGTCCCACAGGCCGCTACGTCGTGGTGGACTTCGGCACCGCCACCACCTTCGACCTGGTGGAGGCTCCTAACCGCTACCTGGGCGGGGCCATCACCATCGGCCCCCAGACCGCCGCCGACGCCTTGGCGGCCCGGACCGCCAAGCTTCCCCGCATAGACCTGGTCCCCCCTGCCCGGGTGGTGGGCAGGAACACCCTGGACGCCCTGCGCTCGGGCCTGGTCCTGGGCTATGCCGCCTTGGTGGAGGGCATGGTGCGCCGCTTCAAGGAAGAGGCTGGGGAAGCCCTGGTGATCGCCACCGGGGGCTTTGCCGAGACCCTGCGGGATCTCTGCCCCTCCTTTGACGTGGTGGACGAGGACCTAACCCTCAAAGGTCTTCTTCGCATTCACAAGGGGCGAGGGTGAACCAGTACACCCACCGGCCCTCCTCGAGCAGAAGGGCGTAGCGGTGCCCTTCCACCCGGTACCACCCCAGGTCCCGCCAAAGGCCCGGCCGCTCCCGGAGGAAAACCCTTAAGGGAGTTCCCTCCCGCTCGGCTAAGAGAAGCCGGAGGTTCCCTCCCATCGGCTCCTGGTTTCCCCGCTTGCCCTCCCCCTGGTAGAGGATGCGGCCGTCGGGCAAGAGAACATTCCGATACCCCGACTCCCCCCGATCCACCAAGAGGCTACGCCTCCCAATGCCCTTGCGGGTCCTGTGGTAGGCGAAGACCTCGCTCCAGCTTAAGCTGAACCCGGACAAACACATGTGAGACTCTGGGCTGGGATAAAAAGAGGGGGACCGACT
>NZ_JAKTNU010000030.1 GCF_022760955.1 Thermus neutrinimicus | reverse complement strand
GAGTCAGATGAACTCGGATGGGTGCAGGCATGGGGATATTTTAAGAGGAGGGTACTTATCTCCGGACAGAAGCTCGAGAACCGCCCCCGAAGGGAGGGTGTCCATCACCTCCCTAGCCCGGATCAAGCCCAAGGCACAAGGCGTCTTTCGGTTATCCAGGCGGTGCAGAGGGCGTACCCTAAGGTCATCCAAATTGCACACGCCCCTCACAGGAGAGCACTGCCGATACAGGGGGCAGGTGATGAAGATGACCACAAGAGCCAGAATGAAACCCAGCTTGAGGGGAATGAGGCTAAAGGGAAAAACCCTCCAGGCCTCGAGGGGCACCCGATAGCCGATGGCCATGAGGAATCCCGTAAAGAGAAGGGTAGGAAGTGCAAGGCGCACCACAAGGCGAAAGCGCTCAAGTTGTCTGGCCCCAGCCACCACGGCTTCCACAAAGGGATATCGCATGCCCACTGGAATGTTTACCGAGAGGTTGAAAAGCGCCCCTCCCAACCAGAAACCAAAGCCGCTGAGGTGAAGAGCCCGGAGGGCGAAGACCCAAAACCCCTGGGTGTCCCGCTCCGCCCAAAGGAAGGTAAGGGCTAGGGCAAGCCCAAAGGCTAGCCCCGGCTTGCCGCGCCAGAGGGCCAAACCCAGTACCAGCTGGGTAAGGGTCAAAACTCCCCATAAGGCGCCAAGATAAGGAAAAAATGCAAGGGATGGTGCAAGGAGGGCACGGGCTAGTCCTAAGGGCTGGGCCAGACGCCGCCAAGCTGCTTCCTCCGCCGCCAGGAAGGCCTGGGCTTCCGCTCCTAAATCCCTTTCCTCACGGAGATAAAGGGTCCGCCATGCGCTAAAACCTAAGGCCAGAGCCAGTAGCCAAAGGAGAAGCCAGCGCAGCAAAAGGCCAGGAAGGAAAAGGCCCAGGTGAAGCCCAGTAAAGACTGCCCCCGCCAAGTAAGCAAGGGATATAAGGGCAAAAGCCACCTTAGGTAGGAAGGGCACTTCCTGACGCACCTCTACCACTAGGCTCGGCATCAACTCCCCTCCAACACGTGCACATTGGGCAGGGTCTGGGCCCACAGGCGGTTTTTCTCTACGAAGACCCTCCACTGCTCGGGCACGTCCTCCTCGGGAAAGATGGCGTTCACCGGACAGGCGGGCACGCAGGCCCCGCAGTCGATGCACTCGTCGGGATGGATGTAAAGCTGCTCCCCAGCATCGTAAATGCACTCCACGGGGCAGACCTCCTGGCAGGACCGGTCCTTTACGCCGATGCAGGGCTCACAGATCACGTGGGGCATAACCACCTCCACCCCTAGCCTGCTCCCCGGCCCCTACCCCGTCCATGACCCGGGTCAAATGGCTTGGGGATCCTGCCCCCTATGCCTTCCAGGAACAAACTCACACTCGCGTGGGCGCGAAAAGGACAAGAATAGGCCATGGTGGCTTTGAGAAAACCCCTTCCCCCCTATTCCCTCCACACCCCAGGAGGGCAAAGGGTGTACCTCCCGGACCTCAAGGGAAAGATACTGGTTCTCCTACGCGACCCCGGGATGGCCCAGGCCCTGGCCCCTAGGCAAGCCGAGCTTGCTTCCCTCGAGGCCCAGGCCTTCCTCCTTGCCCAAGAAGCCCGGGAAAGCCCCTTGCCCCTCCTCGTGGACCCGGAAGGGCATCTGGTCTCCGTTATCCCGGAAAGGGGCGTGTTGGTAGCCGACCCCTTCCTAGAAGTTTACCACCTAGGGGCGGTGGAAGGCGTGGAGGAGATCCTGGACTGGGTGCGCTTCACGGGAGCCCAGTGTCCGGAGTGCGTCCTCCCTGAGGCGGAATGGCTCTAAAGGTAAAGCGGGTTTACGAACCAGCCTCCCCAGAGGATGGGGTGCGGGTGTTGGTGGATCGCCTTTGGCCTCGAGGGCTCAGCAAGGAAAGGGCCCGGGTGGACTGGTGGGCCAAAGAACTTGCCCCCTCAGAGGCCCTTCGCCGCTTCTTCGCCCACGACCCCAAGAAGTATCCCGAGTTCCTCCGCCGTTACCGGGAGGAGCTAAGGGGCAACCCCGCCCTGGAACGCCTCAGAGCCTTAAACCGGGAAGGGACCGTGACCCTTCTCTTCGGCGCCAAAGAGGAACGCTACAACAACGCCAGGGCCTTAGTGGAGATCCTGGAGCATTGAGCCCCGCCCTCCTGACCCCTTGACAGGGTTGGGGTCTAGGGTTAGTATTTAGGAGTACTAAGGAGGTGAGGTATGCGCCTAAAGCTATCGGTATTTCTCGGCCTCACGGCCCTAGGCCTTTTGGTCCTAGCCCAGTACCAGTACGGGGGCGGGCAGGCCTCGGGATCCAGCTTCCCCTACCCCGAGGGCTTCCGCCTCTGGACCCACGTGAAGAGCATGGAGCTCAAACCCGGTCATCCCCTCTACGAAAGTTTCGGTGGCCTCCACCACATCTATGTGAACCAAACCGGGCTGAAGACCTACCTGGAAGGCAAGAAGGGTCCCTTCCCCAAGGGTACGGTCATCGTCTTTGACCTCCTCGAGGCCAAGGAGGAAGGAAACGCCCTCTTGGAAGGCCCAAGGAAGCTCATCGGGGTAATGGTCAAGGACCCGGACCGGTATAGGGCCACGGGAGGCTGGGGGTACTACGCTTTCGGCCCCGACAAGAAGCCCCTTAGCATCGACCCCGCCTCCTGCCACGCCTGCCACCAGGGAGCGGCCAACACCGACTTTGTCTTCAGCGGTTTCCGGCCCTAAGATGGAGGGGTGGGCGCCTCCCAAGGCCGCCACGGAGAGGAAAAGCTCCTTGCCCTCTTGGAGCGACTGGGCCAGGTGGAGCGAGCCCTCCTCACCCGGCAAGCCTTCGGCCTAGGCCTCACCGCCTTACAGGCCCAACTTCTCCTCCACCTCTCGGAAAGGACCCAGGGGGTGGTAGCCCTGGCCGAACTCCTGGCCCTTACCCCAGCCACGGTAAGCGCAGCCCTCACCACCCTGGAGGGCAAAGGCCTTCTCTTCCGGACCAAGGATCCCAAAGACGGCCGGCGCTGGGTCCTAAAACCCACGGAGGATGGGCTCCGCCTGATCCAAGCCCTGAAAAGCTATTCCGACCCCCTGCTGCAAGCCCTACAGGGCGTGCCCAATCGGGAGGAACTGCTTTTAGGGCTGATGGAGCTTCTGGCAGCGCTGGTGCGCCAAGGAACGGTGCCCGAGACCGGACTTTGCCTTACCTGCCGCTACTTACGGCGAGAAGAGGGCTTTTTCTGCTCCCTCCTCCGCCTAGGCCTAACGCCTTTGGACCTTCGCCTCGCCTGCCCGGACCACGCCCCCGCCTAAGCGCCCACTTTAGGAACCTTGCCCACCTTCTCCCACCAAGCCGGGGGCACATAGACGCACCGGGGCTCGCTGGCCAGATAATCCCCGGTTTCCGCCCAGGCCCTGGCCCGGCTCCCCCCACACACATAGCGGTACTCGCACACCCCACACTTTCCCTTAAGGAGGTCTTTGTCGCGGAGTTCCTGAAAGAGCGTGCTATACCGATAGATTTCCAGAAGAGGCCTTTCCCGGACATTGCCGGCGTAAACCGGCAAGAACCCTGAAGGGGCCACATCCCCGGTGGCGGATACGAAAACAAAGCCATTGCCATCTGTAACCCCAAGCCGGGAGTGCTCCATGCCGTCTTGGAAGTACTCCCGGTGGAGGCTCTCTCCCGCCGCCAGGGCCCGGTCCCGGGCCCCCAGTTCCCTCCGCCTCTCTAACACCACCCGGCGGAAGTGGTGGGCTTCCGTGGTCTTCACGTGGAAGGGATAGGAAAGGGAAACCTCGTACAGCCAATGGAGCGCTTCCTCGAACTCCCGGGCAGAAAGCTGCCTTAAAAGGGCCCCCCGCCCCACGGGTACCAGGAAGAAAAGGCTCCAAAGGACCACTCCTTTTTCCGCCAAAAGATCGGGCAAGGCCCGGATCTCCTGCCAGTTATCCCGGGTCACGGTGGTGTTTACCTGGGTGGGAAGCCCTGCCTCTTTCGCCCAGTCCAAGGCCGCCAGGGTCCGGGCAAAGGTGCCCTCCTCTCCCCGGAAGGCGTCGTGGCTTTGGGGGCTCGCCCCGTCCAGGGAAAGGGCCAGCCGGGTCACCCCTGCCTCCTTGAGCTGGAACACCCTTTCCCGGGTAAGGAGGGGGGTGGCCGCCGGGGTGAGGCCCACCTTAAGGCCCAGCTCCCGGGCCCGTTGGATGAGGGAAAGGAGGTCGGGGCGGGCCAAGGGATCCCCTCCGGTAAGGAGCAGCAGGGGCTTGGGACGGTAGGTGGCCACCTCCTCTATGAGCCTCAGGCCCTCCTCCGTGGAAAGCTCCCCGGGCAGGGGGTGGGGCATGGCCGAGGCCCGGCAGTGGCGGCAGGCGAGGAGGCAGGCGTTGGTCACCTCCCAGGCCACCAGATAGGGGTACTGAGCAAACTCGGGGCGCTCCATATCACTAGGGTAACCGGTGAATAGGGCTCCCAAACCATGACCGGAGTCAAGCAGCGGGGGCGGGATGGCTGTTTTGCGCCTTCGCAAGAGGGAGGATGGGGAGCCCGTGGACCAAGGGGGAAGGCCCAAAGCCTTCCCCCGTTTTGGACCCAAAGGGTTCAGTAGATGTCGTAAGCGGTGTTGTACACGTTGAACTTACCCGTAGGGGTGCGCACCCAGTCCCCGGTGATGCGGGCTTTCTCCTCGAGGGTCAGGGCATCGTAGACCACGATAAAGGTGGGGGTGTCCTTGGAGCCCCAGGCGGAAACCCAGATCTCGGTGCCCCCCTTGTTGAACTCGGGATGCACCATGCGGGCCTTCAGGTCCTGGGCACCCGGCACCTCCCAGCACCTGGCCACCTCCAGGTTGCGCTTGTCGATGGCGCAGAGGCTTGCCGCCGCCTGGGGGCTTGGGCTCATGGGGAAGTCCACGATGACCCAGGGGCTATTGGGGTGAGTCTTGATGAAGAGGTTGCCGGTGTAGGGCAGGGTGATCCGCTTGACCACCTTCCAGGCGTACTGGGGATGCTTCTCCGGGTCTACGCCCACCACGGTCACCTCGGGGCTACCGATGTTCCCCGTGGCCCAAACCGGCCCAAAGGTGGGATGCTCCCAGTTGGAACCCCGGCCCGGGTGGGGCCTGACCCCCGCCTCCACCTCGGCGGCGTACTCCCGGGTCTTGGTATCGATGACGATGAGTTTGTTCAGGGCGTTGGCCGCCACGATGAAGTACCGCTTCAGGGCCCAGCCTCCATCGTGGAGGAAGAGATCGGTGTCGATCATGGTGATGGGCAAGGGCCGGCCCTTCTTATCCAGATGGGAGTAGTCCACCAGCCAGGTCTGGCCCGACTCCTTGAGGTTTACGATCCACTCGGGGTTAAAGTGGCTGGCCACAATGGCCGCCACCCGGGCCTCCATGACCAGCTCCCCCGCCCCCTTGGCGTAGGAGATGGTGGAGACCATCTTGATGGGCTCCAGGGTCAGACCATCCAGGACCACCATGGTGGGCGGCCAGTAGCACCCCACCACCGCATACCTGTCCTCGTAGCCCTTAAACTTGCTGGACTCTATGGAACGGGCATCCAAACAAGGCTTAGACTCGGCCACCACCTGGGGTGGGTTCATCCAGAGGTCGATGAGGCTGGCCTTCCCGTCCCGGCCGATGGCCATGAAGTATCGGCCCGTGGCCGAGGAGCGGAGGATGTGGGTGGCAAAGCCCGTGGGCACGATGGTGACCAGTTCCTTCTTATCCCCATCGATGATGGCCACCTGCCCGGTATCCCGGAGGACCTGGCCGAAGAAGTTCTGCCAGTTGCGGTCATGAAGCGGCTTGTTGGGCCGATTTTCCGGGGGCACGTGCACCTTCCAGGTCTTCCGGATCTCATCAAACGTGGGAACCGGAGGCGCCGGGGGCTCCTCCAAAAGGAAGCGGGCGACAAGCTCTATTTCCCTCTCCTTAAGGATCCCCTGCCGTCCCCAGTCAGGCATGCCCCCAGGAAGGCCGCCAAAGGTCACCGCCTTCAGGTACTCCAGACCCCTCTCCGCCATCTTTTTGGGGTCCAAGGCCGGGCCCGTGGCTCCCTTGCGCAGCACCCCGTGGCAACCCGCGCAGCGGTCAAAGTAGATCTTGGCCGCCTCCTCCTTCTCCGCCGGACTCAGGGAACCAGGGACCTGAGCCAAGGCCAGGGCACTCAAAACCAAAACGCCTAATAGGCCTAATCCCCTCATGGCTTACACCTCCAGCAACTAGGATACCGATGTCCGAGTAGTACAGATGTCCTATGATAGAAGTCCCTACAAAGATTCGCACACCGGTAGGCAAAACCGGACCCCCCTAGGGGGGTCCGGCGGGAGGAAGGGAAGGCTAGTGGGCGTGCTCCTTTTCGTGGAAGGTGGTCACCACCCACCACATCCCCTGGGGGATGAAGAGGTAAACGGCAGAGCTAAAAGCGATCAGGTACTTCCAGAAGGGATCCAGATAGGGGGGCAGAATCATGCCCAAGGCCCCCAGGGCCTGCAAGGCGGCGAAGAAGTAGGAAAAGGTGACGATGGAAGGCCTCTCCAGCATCCGCCCCAGGGCGTAGAACATGGCGTAGAAGCCCGCGGCGGAAACCATGAGCATGCCGTAGAGCATCAGGTCCCGCACCGCCTCGCTAGTCATGGGCCCCCACCTCCTTAACCACCCGGGCCTCCCCCTTGCCAATGGTAACCAGGTCCCACAGGAGAACCAGGTAGCTCACCAGGAAGAAGACCCCAAAGACGAAGCGCCAGACCATGCCGCTTTGGAACCAGGGGTGCTGCTGGGCGTCGATATAAGCCTGCCAGGTGCTGCCCCCGATGGCCCGCTCCACCATGGTCTGGGTAAAACCGGCGATGGTCATGGCCGCAGACATGCCGAAGATGCCCACCACCATCAGGACAAACGCCCACTTCCAGAGCTTAGAGTCAAAACGGGGAAGCTCGGGGCGACGCACCTGGTGGAGCGCCATGTAGATCACCGTGAGGATGGCGGTGACGTAGGCCCCAAAGAAGGCCAGGTGGCCGTGGGCCGGGGCCAGCTGGGTGCCGTGGGAATAAAGGTTGATCTGGGGCAGGGTTTGCATGAACCCCCAAACCCCAGCCCCGATGAAGTTTCCGAACGCTTGGGCGATGGCCCAGAAGAGGGCGGGTTGGTTCACGGTCTGCATGCGGTGCATCCCCGCGTCGTAGACCGCATGCACCACCATGGCCACCAAGGGTATGGGCTCGAGGGCGCTGAAGAAGCCGCCTAAACCCAGCCAGTACTCTGGGGTGCCGATCCAGAAGTAGTGGTGCCCAAGGCCCAGGATCCCGGTACCGAAGACCAAGGCCACCTCCAGGTAAAGCCAGGTCTCCACAATGCGCCTAGGGGTTCCGAGAAGGTGCATGAGGGCCATGGCCATGATGGAGCCCACCAGCACCTCCCAGGTGGCCTCCACCCAAAGGTGCACCACCCACCACCAGAAGTACTGGTCCATGGAGATGTTGGGGGTGTAGTTCATTCCCGCCATGTAAAGCCCCGCCAGGGCCACCAGGTCAAACATCAAGACCGCCACCACGCCGGTGATGCGCTGGGCCTTAATAGCCGTGGCCACCACGTTGTAAAGGAAGATGGCCATCACCGCCACGATGCCGAAATCCGCCCAGCGGGGGGCCTCTATGTACTCCCGGCCCTCGGTGATGAACCATAGGGTAAAGGCGTTGCCTGGTCCGTACTGGACCAAAAGGTAAACCAGGACCACGATGCCCACCGCGGCGATCAGGGTGAAGAAGGCGAACCTAGCCAAGCGGATGCCCACCACCTCCCGCCCCAGCTCCAAGGGCAAGAACCAGTACACTCCGCCCATGAAGCCCAGGAGTAACCAGACGATCATGGCGTTGATGTGGAGCATCCTGTTGGTCATGAAGCTAAGCTTGCCGTAAAGAAAATTGGGATCCAGATACTGCCAGGCCGCCAGCAAACCAAAAAGGACCTGGGCCCCAAAAAGGGCCAAGGCCACCCAGAAGTACCAAAGGGCCAGCTTCTGGGACTCGTAGAGTTTCCCTTGCGGTAAAGCCTGGGTCATGAGACACCTCCTACTGCACCCCGGCGAAGCGATCCGGGAAGCCATTGGTATCGATGGCCGACATCCACTTCAAGAAGGCCACCAAGGCCTTGGCCTCCTCCTCCGTCAGGCCCAGGTTGGGCATTCGGCGAACGAAGGTGGGATAGCGGTCGGGGTGTTGAAGCCATTCCGCCATGGCCTCCTCCTTGGTGGCCTTGCCCGTCATGCCCTTGACCATGGTCTCCCACTTGGGGTCCAACCAGGCCCGGGTGAGGTCCGGAGCAAAATAGGCCCCGTTGCCTAAAAGGGTGTGGCAGTCCATGCAGTTGCGGCTCTGCAGGGTCATCTTGCCCTTGTTGACCAGGGCGTAGGCTTCCTGCTCGCTCCAGATCTTTCCGAAAAACCCCACCTCCTCCCCAATGACCGGGATATCCCGGCGCTTCTCGTAATCCCGTTTGAGCCCGATGGCCTTGTTGATCACGCTATAGGCCGGCACTCGGGCCGAACCCTCCCGGATCTGGTTTAGGGAATCGATGGTGAGGTAGACCAGGATCCCGGTCATGATCAGGGAGCTCACCACGGCCGCATTGCGCCAGAACCGAGGCTCGAGCCATCCGGACCCCCGGGAAAGCCATAGGGTAAGGACCACGGTGGCGAAAAGGGCCCCGATGGTGGTTTCTATCCAGCCGATCTCCATACCCAACCTCCTTTCACCTCCAGCTCATAGACTCGGACCTCTTCGCCTGAGTTTCCATGACTTACGTCAAGGGCAAATGTCCCAAGGGATTTCCCCCTGGAACATTTGCCGATATTAGCTAGATGCTCTGGGTTATTGGGAATCGGTCCGCTGGCTTAAGGGCTCGTAGACGCGGATGATCCCCTTCATGTAAGGGTGAATGCTGCAGATGTACACGTACTCCCCAGGCTTGGTGAAGGTGATGCGATACCGTTGCCCATGACCCAGCTTGGGGGTCACAAAGGGCTCAGGACCTTGGACATCAATAACCACGGCATCATGCAAGCCCGTGCGTTCCCCCTCCAACAGGTCAAAAACGTCCTCATTCACAAACTCTACGGTAGTCCCGGCAGGGATCTCCAAGACCTTAGGGTAGAAGGAGTTACCCACCATTTGCACGGTGACAGGAAGGGGCCTCAGTACACGTCAAAACGTGGGACCACCCCTTTAGGATGGACCTGCGCCCACGTG
>NZ_JAKTNU010000029.1 GCF_022760955.1 Thermus neutrinimicus | reverse complement strand
CTTGCGGGCGTTAGGGGGAGTAGAGGTGGTTTTTTAGTGGGAGGGCACTTAAAAGCCCGTACGCCAATAGGGTGCCTTTCCCCGGGTACCCTCCGGGGTAATAAGGATGGCGATTTCCTCCTCCCGCCGGAAGACCTCCGCCACGCCCTCCACCAGGTTGTTCCGGCGGGACCGGTCCACGGGGATACCCCCAAGGAGCTTTAAGAGCCAGCCCAAGGGGGGCCGGAAAAGCTCCTTCTTCCCCAGCCAACGGGCGCGGATCCCTAAAGCCCAGAGGGCCAAGAGGCCCACCGGGAAATCCCAGTTGGAGGTGTGGGGGGCACCGATCAGGACGTACTTCCGGCTGGGGGGAGGGGGCATGTGGTACCTCCACCCGAGGCTCCGCAAAACCAGGCCTGCCAGTTTCCGCATACCCTGAAAGTATACCCCCTGTGATAGACTGGTCGAAGGAGGGGTGGGGGCTTCCCCACCCCTGTTTGCTGGGGTGAGGATGCATAAGGTAGTCATCGTAGGCCGGCCCAACGTGGGCAAGTCCAACCTCTTCAACCGCCTCCTGGGCAAAAGGAGCGCGGTGGTGGCCGATGTTCCCGGGGTCACCCGCGACCTCAAGGAGGGGGTGGTGGAAAGCGAGAAGGGCCGCTTCCTCCTGGTGGACACCGGGGGGCTTTGGTCGGGGGACCGCTGGGAGAAGAAGATTCAGGAGAAGGTGGATCGGGCATTGGAGGACGCCGAGGTGGTCCTCTTTGCCGTGGACGGCCGCTCAGAGCTCACCCTGGCGGATTATGAGGTGGCGGAATACCTGCGGAGGAAGGGAAAGCCCGTGATCCTGGTGGCCACCAAGGTGGACGACCCCAGGCACGAGCACTACCTGGGCCCCCTCTACGCCCTGGGCTTTGGCGACCCCATCCCCACCTCCAGCGAGCACGCTAGGGGTTTGGAGGAGCTCCTCGAGGCCATCTGGGAAAAGCTTCCCGTGAAGCACATCGAGTCGGAGCCGGAGGTGGCGGGCATTAGGCTCGCCATCGTGGGCCGGCCCAATGCCGGGAAGAGTAGCCTCCTAAACGCCATCCTGGGGGAGGAACGGGTCATCGTCTCCGAGGAACCCGGCACCACCCGGGACGCCATCGACGTCCACTTCACCTTCCGCGGCCAACCTTTCGTCCTGGTGGACACCGCCGGCATCCGCAAGCGCCCGGAAACCCTGGTGGAGGAGCTGGCCATCCGGCGGAGCCTTAAGGCCATAGAGGAAGCCGACGTGGTCCTTCTGGTGGTAGATCCCTTCCAGGTGGGGGACCGGGAGCTCAAGCTGGCCAACCATGCCCTGGAAAAAGGAAAGCCCGTGCTCCTGGTCATCACCAAGTGGGACCTGGTGAGGAAGGAGGAAGCCCCCAAGGTGCGCCGGGAGCTCAGGGAAAAGCTTGCGCACCTGGAACACCTTCCCCGGGTGTACACCTCGGCCTTCACCAAGCAGAACCTGGACAGGATCTTCAGCGAGGCGGTGCGCCTCTTCGGGCTCAACCACACCCGCATCCCCACCGCCGAGCTAAACCGCTGGCTTGCCGTGTGGACGGCCAAGGTGCAACTCCCCAACTTCAAGGGCAAACCCTTGAAGATCCTCTACGCTACCCAGCCCGAGGTGGCCCCACCCACCTTCGTCTTCTTCGTAAACCACCCGGAGTTCGTGACCCGGGCCTTTGAAAACTACCTGAAAAACCGCATCGGCGAGGACCTGGGCCTTAAGGAAGTGCCCTTCCGCCTGGTCTTCCGCGGGCGTAGGGAAGAGGGCTAGGTACGGCTTCTCCCGCACACGAAAGCCAGGAGGCCTGCACCCACAAAATGTTTGCCCCAAGGGCAAAGCATCGATGTGTTTGCCTGAGGGCAAGGCGTCCATAAACTCCGGCACCACCTCCAAAAAACGCCTTCTGTCCAAAAGAAGCACCCGTAAGGCCCAGGTCGCCGCTTCCCAAAAGGCCTGCGGGGCCAGCTTTTGGGCGTAGTAGAAAGGAGCGAAGGGCGAGACCAACCGGAACAAACCCCGCCCCCACCAGATAGCTAAGGTGACCAGATCAGCCAGAAGCCGAAGGATCTGGGCTGTCCTCACCCAAAAGCGCCTCCAACCCCTCCACCGCCCCCATGCGCAGGGAGAGGTGGGCCAAGGGGGTAAGGGGGGTGGGCTCGGGGTTCACCTCGATCAGGTAGGCCCCGGAGGCGTAGGCGATACGCCCTAAGGAGGCGGCGGGTTCCACCTCGGCGCTGGTACCCACCACCAGGGCCACATCCGCCTCGGCAAAGGCTTTCTCCGCCCGTTCCCAGGCTCCTTCCGGCAATAACTCCCCAAACCAGACCACGTCCGGCCGGGCCCTATGCCCGCACAGGGGGCAGAAGGGAGGAGGAACGAAGGGATCGGGAAGGGGAAAGCGGTGCCCACAGGCCTCACACCGGGCCCTTAGGATGTTGCCGTGAAGCTCCACCAGGTTCTGGCTTCCCGCCAAGGCGTGGAGGCCGTCCACGTTCTGGGTGACCAGGAGGAAGGCCCCCCCTCGCCCCAGCACCTCCTCTTCCAGCCGCACCAGGGCCAGATGGGCGGGGTTGGGCTTGGCCTCCCGCACCTTGGCGAGGCGCCAGGCGTACCATTCCCAGACCCTTTCCGGGTTTCTGGCGTACGCCTCCGGGGTGGCGTAGTCTAGGGGGTTGAACTCCCTCCAAAGCCCCTCGGCATCGCGGAAGGTGGGGATGCCCGAGGGCTTGGAGATGCCTGCCCCGGTCAGGACCGCCACCCTCCTGGCCTCCCCAAGCCTCGACCGAGCTTCCCCTAATCCCATAAGGACATGGTACTTCAGGAGTATTCTGGAGGCCATGGCTCCCACCATGAGGCTCTTTACCCCCGAGGCCATGCGGGAAGCCGACCAGAAGGCGGTGGAGATGGGGTATCCCTCCCTCCTCCTCATGGAGTGGGCAGGGATGAAGGCGGCACGGGTCTACATGGAGCTTTTTGGCCACCGCCCCGCTGTGGTCCTGGCGGGCAAGGGGAACAACGGCGGGGACGGGCTGGTGCTGGCCCGGCACCTCCACCTGGCCGGGGTGCCGGTACGGGTCTTTGCCGCGGAAGGCCAGGGCGGGGATGCCCTTTTGGCCCGAAGCGCCCTAAAGGCCCACGGCCTGGAGATCCGCCCCCTGGAGGAAGCCACCTGGAACCGGGAGGAGGTGCTGGTGGATGCCCTATTCGGCACCGGCCTAAGGGGGCCCCTGGAAGGATTCCATGCCGGTTTGGTGGATCGGATGAACGCCTCCGGGCTTCCCATCCTGGCCCTGGACCTGCCGTCAGGCCTCCCCTTTACCCCACACGTGCAGGCCACGGCCACCGTGGCCTTCGCCGCCCTCAAGACCCCCCACCTCCTCCACCGCGAGGCCTGCGGGCGGCTCTATCTGGCGGAAATCGGGCTCCCCAAGGACCTCCTGGCCCGGGAGGACCTGCCCGAGGTGGCCACCCCCGAGGCCCTAAAACCCCTCCTGCCCAAGCGCCCCCTCACCGCCCACAAGGGCAGCGTGGGCCGGGTGGGGGTGCTGGGAGGGTACCGGGGGGAGGGCTTGCGCTACGCCGGGGCCCCGGTCCTGGCCGCCCTGGGGGCCTACCGCATGGGGGCGGGGCTGGTGCACCTGGTGGCCCCTGAGGGCACACCCTTAGAGCCCCTCGAGGCCGTCTTCCACCCCGCCTCCCACCCCACCCTTCCCCCCCTCAAGGCGGAGGCCCTGGCCGTAGGGATGGGCGGGGGGCCGTGGGGCAGGGGGTGGGCGCTAGAGGCCCTAAAGGCCCGTCTCCCCACCGTCTTGGACGCCGACGCCCTTCACCTCGAGGTGGCCGAGGCCTACCGCCAAGCGGGCGTGCCCACCGTCCTCACCCCCCATGCGGGAGAAGCGGGAAGGCTTTTGGGGATGCCCCCAGAGGAGGTCGCCAAGGATCCCCTGCAGGCCGCCCGGACCCTGGCGGAGCGCACGGGGCTCACCGTGGTCCTCAAAGGAAACCCCACCGTGGTGGCTCAGGGAAGCCGCCTTTCCCTAAACCCCACTGGCAACCCCGCCCTGGCCACCGGGGGAACGGGGGATGTGCTCTCCGGGGCCATCGCCGCCCTGCTGGCGGCGGGGCTTAGGCCTTTTGACGCGGCACGGCTTGGGGTCTATCTCCACGGCCTGGCCGGGGACCTCCGGGCCGGGGAAAAGGGGGTGGGGCTCCTCGCCCGGGAGGTGGCGGAGGCTCTTCCCCGGGCGCGGAGGCTTTTGGAAGGAGGGCAGGCGCCCTGGCCCTTTTCCCGGGTATGAGCGCCTCCTCCTGCCCTCATTCAGCGGATAACCTTACCCTCGGCCTTGCTATATGAGTAGAAAAGGAGCTCGCCCAGGAAAAGCCCCAAAAAATACGGGGTACCGGCGGGTCCTTGAAGGAAACGGGTCCAGTACCCCGGGCTAACCAGCTCAACGAAATAACCAACCGCCAAAGTGGCTGCTAGGAGAGCCACCACTTCTTTCCTGTTCGTTAAGCGCACCTGCCCAAGGGAGACATAGTCCAACAGGGCCCCGGAGATAACCCCAAGGGCAAAGGTAGCGGGTCCGAGGACACCCTCAAACCGGAGGGCTAAGAGCCCTAGCCCAACAGAAATGCCCAAGGCTAGCGTTCTCTTTGCAAGACCCCAAAGCCTTTGAAATCTATCCATAGCAGCACCTCCTACCTACAAACATTTTGGCAAACCTCGGTACAAACAATTCGCGAAACGGCCTCGCAAGACCACGCACCCCCAACGCGCCTACAAGCATACTCAACAACCGGTCGGCAAACCTGTCGACAGACAAGGAAGCAGACAGGATTGAGGCTTGATCCACCTCCGCCACCCCCGCCATCCCCCGGATCCAGACAAGGCTGGGCGCCACAGCTGAGGGGCAAAATCGGTTCCTCCACCCTCGCCTTCTCCAGAGGTTTCACCATCTCATCGCCCGGCAATGGGCAAGAAGGCCCTTCTTGAGGGAAGGGCATGGCCTGAGCCATGGCCACCGGCAAACCCAAGACCATAAACACAAGCCCTCCTAGCGTGGCCAGCTTCATTGTACCACCTCCACCCCTAAGATAGGACTTCTTCTTCTTCTTCTTCTTCTTGTCAAAACCCCAGAAAGCTCCTGGTATTCTGGGGGCGGTGTAGGACGTATGGATCCCCCAACCCGCCTCTATGTCCCCGCCACCCTGGCCAACCTGGGCTCGGGGTTTGACGCCTTGGGGGTAGCCCTGGACCTCTACCTGGAGGTGGAGGCCGAGCCCGCCCGGGAGGTGGCGGAGGCTCTTCCCCGGGCGAGGCGGCTCCTCCAGGAAGGGAGGGTGCCCCCAGCCTTCCTCCTGCGCTAGTCCGTCCTCCTCACCCTTGCGGCATCCTCGGCCGGCGTACCGGGCTAAAAAGGAGCAGGGCCAATAGGACACCAGCAGAGAAGGGCTCTGCGGCCAAATAGCCCGCCCAGCGAGCTAAAGCCCCAGAAGAAACGATCTTTGAAGGCAGCTTCCTGCCTTATCAGTGCCCGGATTGAAGATAGGCAGCCCAGATCATTCCGAGAAGAGCGCTGGCATAAGGTAGGCCTATGCGCCTATAGGCAAACCAGAGGGTCAGGAGGAGGCAAAACACCACGAAAACGTCCCCGGTTTCAAGCCTCTCATTGCGAAAAAGATCATCAAAAACGGAGAGCCACAGCTTAAATTGCAGCGCCGCTAAAGAAGAGTAGAAAGCAATGTCTACCAAAGTCCGAAACCTTTCCCTTAGCGAACGCAATACGTTTGGCATCTCTCCTCCTGCCTCGGGGTGCAAACTTGCTGCCAGTCATAGGCAGTGCACACAAAGGCTGTTAATGCACAGACCGCCTTTCCCGTGGGATCTGTGGTCCAATAAACACATGTCGCAGCAAAGGCTGCGCAAACCCATCGCCACACGCAATCGTTGACCGTTATAGTCTCACACACTCGAAACACGCCCTGGGCGAAAAAGAAGCAGGGCCAAGACGACCCCTATAGCGTAGGGCTCCACGGCCATATCGCCCAGGCGACGGGCAAAAGTCCCAGGAAATACCAAATCCAGGAAGAGGTAAAAGAGGATTACGGCAAAGAGGGAGAAGACCAAGGCTTTCGGGAGGTTAAGGACCACGCCCTTACCCAAGCCCAGGTAGAAGGCCAAAATCGCACCCAAGCCCAACAGCAGCTGCAACCCACCCCAAATGCCCTTCTGTTCAAGAAGAAACGCAAGAACCGTGAAAATCACAAATAGCCCAAATGAGAGGAGTCTTTTTGGGACTTCTCGGTTCCGAAAGGCCATCCCAACACCCCCCTTCACCTGCACTGCATCTCACACACCTCACGGCACTCATTATAAACAATCACCCTACAAGCGGGTTGCCAAAGGGGAGGGACAGGGGTACAAACGATTTGCTGGACAGGAACGCATACAAGCCGGCAAACGATGGAACAGATAGGGTTGCTCCCACCTCCACCGCCCCCACCGCTTCCGTTTCCCGGATCTAAGCATGCTTCGGGCCCACAAAGAGGAACGAATGCGCCCCCAGAGTCCGGACGGAAGCTCTCGGACGTGGTTAGCGCCTCGCAGGATGCCTGGGAAACTCCGGCCTGGTACAAAGGTGTTTCCCGCCCGAAAGCCACAGGCAAACCCAAGGTTAGGAGCAGAAGCCCTCCTAAGATTGCTGCTTTCATTGCACCACCTTCACCCCTAAGATAGGGCTTCTTCTTCTTCTTCTTCTTCTTCTTGTCAAGACCCCAGAAAGCTCCTGGTATTCTGGGGGCGGTGTAGGACGTATGGATCACCCAACCCGCCTCTATGTCCCCGCCACCCTGGCCAACCTGGGCTCGGGGTTTGACGCCTTGGGGGTAGCCCTGGACCTCTACCTGGAGGTGGAGGCCGAGCCGGCCCCCAAGGATGCCTTCCACTACGAGGGGGAAGGACAGGTGGAGGGTGAGGACAACCTCATCCACCAGGGCTACCGGGCGGGGATGGAGGCCTTGGGCTTACGGCCAGAACCTCTTCTTATTCGGGCCTTCAACCCCATCCCCCTGGCCCGGGGCATGGGAAGCTCTTCCGCCGCCCTGGTGGCCGGGGTGGCCCTGGCGGACCAGCACTCCGGGGGAAGGCTGGGACGGGAAGGGGTTTTTCAGGTGGCCGCCCGCCTGGAAGGCCACCCCGACAACGTGGCCCCCGCGGTCTACGGGGGGTTCGTGGCCGCCCTGGCCGAACCTCCCCTGGCTATTCCCCTTCCCAGGCCCCAAGGGGTTTACTTTGTCCTGGCCATACCCCCCTATGAGGTGCCCACGCCCTTGGCCCGGGCGGCCTTGCCCGAGCAGGTTCCCCTAAAGGATGCCGTGTTCAACCTGGCCCGCAGTGCCCTTTGGCCTGCCGCCCTGTATTCAGGAAAGCTCGAGGCCCTACGGGAAGCCTGCCGGGACCGCCTGCACCAGCCCCACCGGGCCCACCTGATGCCGGGGGTTTTGGAAGCGATCGAAGGGGCCTTGGAAGCCGGGGCCCTGGCCGCCTTCGTGGGGGGAGCGGGCCCCACCGTGGCCGCCCTGGCCCGCGAGGATCGCCTGGAGGAGGTGGCCAAGGCCTTGGAGGGCTACCGGGGCGAGGGGCGTACCCTAATCTTGGGTATAGGGGAGGGATACTTCTGGAAGGAAACCTGAACGCCATCCCTCTTGTGGAACTTCTGGGGCTGATCCACAGCCACCGGCGCTCCGGGGTCTTGGAGGTTTCCCTTGGCCCACTTCCCCTCTCCCTGCGCTTCGCCGGGGGGGAGGTGGTGGGGGCGGCCATCCTGGACTGGGAGGGCCTCGAGGCCCTCTTCAGCTTCCCCCTGCATCCCCAAGAGGGGGTTTTCCGCTTCGGGGTAACCCCACCCGCCGCCGACAAGCCCCTGATGCCCTTCTCCGCCCTCCTGGGGGAGTGGGCCCGGGTGAACGACGAATGGGACCGGTTCCGCACCCTGGTGGACTCCCCCAGCCGGGTCCTCGAGGCCATCCGGCCCAAGCCCCCCTATGAGGTCTTCCAGGGGGGAAAAAGCGTGCGGGCGGCCGCCAAGGCCTGGGGAGTCCCCCTCCTCATCGCCATGGAGAGGGCCTACATGGGGGTAAGGGAAGGGGACCTCTACCCCCTTCGCCGCTACGCCTGGTACGCCCTACGCATCCGGTACCAGGGGAAGAAAGGCAAGACCCTGGAGGAGTTCGGCCAGCTCCAGGCCCTCCTGGACGGCACCCGCAACCTGGGGGAGGTGATCGCCTCGGGGGTGCCCATCGGCCTGGTGCGCCGCTATCTGGTGCAGGCCCTGGCCTCAGGGGAACTCGCCCCCCCGGGCCGGGGATGGCTCCTGCGGGACCTCACCTGGGAGATGGAAAAAGAGGAGAACGCCTAGGGGAAAGCCCCTAGGCCCTCGGCCACAAGGGATTCTACCCCCGGGCTTGGCCAAAAGGCCCTACTTTTTCTTGCGCGGACGGTACTTGCCGTAGGTGCCCCGCCAGATCTTGCCCCTACGGGTGCGACGGTCGCCCTTACCCATGCCCTGCCTCCTAGGCGCTCACCGTGGCAAGGAACTTCTGCACCTTGCGCATAAGGCGCGACTTCCTCCGGGAAGCGGCGTTTTTGTGCAGGGTGGACCCCTTGGCCGCCTTATCGATGAGGCTTTGCGCCATACGCATGATCTTGATGGCCTCCTCGGCCTTACCCTCCTGGGCCAACTGGACGGCCTTCTTGCTCAAGGTCTTGATGGCCGACTTCTTGGCCTTGTTGCGAAGCCTGCGCTTCAAAGACTGCCGGTGCCGCTTCAGAGCGGAAAGATTCCTCTTGGGCTTCTTCTGCGCCATCGTTCTCCCCTCGTGCCCCTTAGGGGCAGACCAGGCCTAAGTGTAGCATACCCCGCTTCAAGGGGCAAACTTGGTGTAGTCGGCCAACACATCTGAGACTCCTGGGGGACCGACTCCCTCCGCATCTTAGCCAGGTATTCCAAAGGGGCCAAACCCCCTAGAGCCCGGTGCGGCCTCCGCCGATTGTAGTAGTCCAGGTAAGCGTTAAGCTCCCTCTGGAGCTCAGGAATCCCAGACGGCAACGACCGGGTGTAGAACTCGTCCCTGAAGGTCCGTTGTATGCGCTCCACGTGACCGTTGAGCTTGGGGCTCCTGGGAGGCAGCACGAAGAGCCGGATGCCCAACCCCTCGCAGGCCTTTTCAAACCCGGCCATGAACTCAGCCCCCCCCGTCCACCTGGATGGCCGGATGGGAAAGGGCGCTTGCGCAATCAGGTAGGCCAGGAAGCCGGCCGCAAGGTCGGCCGTAGCCCGGGTGTGCACCTCCGCCAGCGCAAAGCGGGTGGCAAGGTCCACGGCCGAGAAGTGCCGGATCATCTCCCCGGGTCCTAGGGTGACGGTGAAGGTGTCCACCTGGATGAGGTCGCCCGGCGCTTGGGCCTCGTAGCCCTTGGGCTTCCTTTGGGCGTAGGGACGCCGGGGTTTCCTCCTTGCCTTCCCCCGCCGGGCCCGCGCCGAAAAGGCAGCCACGCTCGCCACCCTCCCTAGCCTCTCCAGGTAGGCCAGGATGCGCCCCACCGTGCGCTCGCTCACCTCAAAACTTGCACCTCCCGCATATCCCGCATAAACACGCATCTTCTACCCCTTTCCCTGGAGGTGGTCGTGTCAAGATTTATGTGTAAGCGTCTGTGTATGGGGGGCATACCTCTCCAGAAGC
>NZ_JAKTNU010000028.1 GCF_022760955.1 Thermus neutrinimicus | reverse complement strand
TATGCTGGGGAAAGGCCCGGGATCCTAGGCCTCAAGGAGTGTGGGGTTTATGCGGGGGTTCCCCCGCCGCCCCGAGTAGAGGCCCGGCCTCCCTCTTCTCCGGGTCCCACCCTCCCCCGGGAAGGGGTCCCTGGCCCGTCCTAAGACCCCTAGAAGGCCGGGGGGCGGGGGGAGGGGTATGGAAGGTGCCCCCCCGCCCACCCCCCGCCTTAAAAGCCGTTTTAGGGGCGGTCCTCGAGGGGGGAAGTCGGGGTTTTTGCCGTCCTGGACGGCGAAAATCGCGCGTGGGTGGGGTAAATATGTGAGGTATCTCACTTTCTCTCGGATCTCGGGTTATCTACCCAAAGGAAAAGGGAATTTTTGCAGTTTGCGGAAAAAGAGGGGGGACTTTAGCCGTTAGCTACGCTACGGGGACTATCTCAGCTTGCTTATACGGCCCCTTCGGGGCCGGCGGGGGGCGCACCCCCCGCACCCCCGCCTGTATACTCTGATAGCCACCAGCTTGTGTGCACTTTTGGGGGTTTGCGCCGTCCTGGACGCTACTGCCGCATCCTCTTCAGCCACTTGGCGGCGGTGTTCCGGTGCACCCCCGCCTCCCGGGCCAAGGCCGTGGCCGTGATCCTCTCCCCCCGGGCCTGGAGGCGCTTGAGGGCCTCCACCAGCCTCTCCTCCGCCTCCTTCCTCCGCCGGGATCCGCGCCGCTTTCCGCCCTCCCGCACCGCCTCCTGGAGCCCCTGGCCCTGCAGGGGCGGGATGAGGGCCCGGGCCTGGGGGGAAAGCCGGCTCCGGTCCGGCCGCCCCGTGGAGGAGACCGCGTACACCCGTCCGCCCTGGTAGCGGTCGTAGGTCCACTTCGCCACGCTCTTGGCCGTGTGGTGGACCTCCCGGGGGCTCAGGGGCCCCTTGGGGTGGTCCCGGAAGAGGGCCTGGTTCAGGGCGTGGGCCCTCTGCTCCACCCAGGCCCGGAAGGCCTCCCGGCCCCCGGGATGCCCCCGGAAGAGGGCCACCTGGGCGTAGGCCTCCGCCCGGAGGCGGTCAAACAGGGTCCTGTTCCGCCCGTAGGAGGCCAGCCCCGGATCCAGCCGCTTGCGCCTCCCGGAAGGGAGGAGCCCCCGGAGCTCCCGGTGCAGGTCCCGCAGGCTCCACCGCTTCCCCCCGCCCCAGGTCCACTCCGACGGGTGGAGGAAGGGGTTCCGGGAGAGGAGGCCGTTGTAGCTGGGGTCCGCCCCGTAGTAGGCCTCCAGCAACGCCTCCACCTCCGCCAGGAGGGCCAGGGCCCCCTTCAGGCTCTCCTCCCGCCCGGGCGGGGGCTTGAGGGGGATGGGGTCCAGCTCGTACCAGGCGTGGAAGTGGCCCGATCGCGGGTTGACCAGGACCAGGGAGGGGGGGAGGGCACGAAGCCTCTCCTCCGCCTGGGGCCAGGGAAGGTCCACGTCCACCACGAGCCGCAAGACGGCGTGGGGGTAGTGGCCCACCTGGACGTGGACCCTCTTGAGGGCGTTCTCCCGCTTGTAGACGCGCACCCCCGCCTGGGGATCGTCCGTGGCGTAGGGGTAGCGGGGGAGGGTCTGGGCGAAGTGGGCGAGGTAGGGCCGCTGGAAGGCCTCCCGGGCCCGCTCCGAGCGGGGGGGAGGGGCCAGGAGGTGGGCGCGAAGGGCCTCCAGGGGGAGGCCGTAGAAGGCCGCGAAGAGGGAGAGGGCCCTCTCCCCCAGGGCGCGGTCCTTCTGGAGGAGGTTCAGAATGCTGGCAAGGGTTTTACGGGCTTCCTCGTGATGAAGGCTTCCCGGCCGGATTGGAGTTTCCACGCTTGCCTCCTTCCCCCGGCCGGGTTAGGATGGAGGCCTCCTGGGGAGGAGAGGCCTCGGCTGTTCATCCGGCCGGGGTCTTTGCACATAACCCCCATTCTAGGGCAAGCTCCCAGGGCCAGGTTCCCAAGAACCCCAAGGAAAGGCTTCCCCAAAGCTCAAGGCGTAGGCGGGCCAGGTGCGAACCCCCTGGCTCACCGCCCCCAGAACCGCCACCAGGGCCGCCTCCTCAAGGTAGCTTCGCTGACCGGGGGCTCCAGGGCCTTCAAGGCCTCCCTGAGGCAGGCGTTCTCCTCCCGCAGGGCCCGGAGTTCCCCCTCCACCCGCTCCAGCCGTTCGGCCAGGGCCCGGAGGAGGGCCAGGGCCTCCCCCTCGGAGGGGAGGGCGAGGCCGGCGGCCGGGAAGTCCCCCTGGACCCGGGCCAGGGCCTCCTCCAGGGGGAGGCCTTCCCGCAGGTGGGCCTCCCGGGCCGCCTGGAGGCGGGCCAGGGCCTCCTTGGGCCAGAGCCGGCCCCCCCGGGGGTCCCGGGGCAGGGGGCCCACCACCCCCTCCCACAGGGCGGCGTAGCGCCGGAGGGTGGCCGGGGAGACCCCCAGGGCCCGGGCGGCCAGGTGGGGGGGCAGGAGGGTCTGGCCGAGGTCTTCCCCTTCCGAGTGGTCCATGACCGCAGTCTACCCAGGCGCTCAGGGTGAGCGCTTACCGCTCACCCCCGGCGCTGAGCGGGCGCTCACCCCCTTGGGGCGATTCCGGAAGGGCGCACCGAAGGGCCTAGGCCACCCAGACAAAGGCGGCCCTCCTTGGGTAAGCTCAGGGGCGTGCGGGAGAAGCCCGTCCGGCTCACCGCCCACGCTCGTATGCGCCTCGCCCGAGGAGCCACCCAGGAAGAGGTGGAGCGGGCCATACGGGAAGCCCCCTGGGCGCCAGCCCTGGAGGGAAGGTGGAGCGCCACCCTAGAGTTCCCTTTCGCGGGGGAGTGGAACGGTCGGCGCTACAATGCCAAGCAGGTTCGGCCCATCTTCGTGGAGGAAGAGGACGCCTTAGTGGTCATCACCGTTTACGTCTACTTCCTGCCCAAGGGGGGTCTCTGAAAGGAGGAAGCATGCGAATCACTTACGACCCGGAAGCCGATGCCCTCTACATCGCCTTCGGGGAGGGCCCCGCCACCGTGGAGGAGGTAGCCCCGGGGGTAGCCCTGGACTGGGACAGGGAGGGAAGGCTCTTGGGGATTGAGATCCTGGACGCCAGCCGGCGCCTCTCGGACCCCAGGGCCCTCTCCCGCCTCCTCCTCGAGGCCCTCCCCACCTGGGAGAAGGCGGGGGCCTAGGCCGCCCGGTCGGGCAGGATGGGGCCCTCCCTGGAAGGGGGCGTAGACCAGGGTCCCCCTGGCCGCCTCCAGGGCATAGGCCATCAGCTCGGGGCCCGAGGGGTCCAGGGCTACCAGGACAGGGGTGGGGAAGGGTCCCCCGCAACCCGGGATCCCGCAGGAGGTGATCCACGAAGAGGCCGTGCACGCGGCCAATCCTCAGCTCCATGGGGTTCCTCACCACGCCTCCCTCCCCTCGGCCTTCGCGGCCGTAGGCCTCAATGGACTCCCAGGCCCGGGCAAGGAGGTCATCCCGGGCTCAGTTCAGGTGTTCCCCGGAGGTGGGGGAAAGGTGGGGCATGAGCTCGTGGCGGGCGATCCGGCTCCGGTCCCGATGGACCCCGCCTCCGGCCGTGCCGGACCAGGCCACCCAGACAAAGCAGCCCTCCTTGGGATCCAGTCACTCCAGCTGGACCGTCCCGTCTACCCCAAAAGCCGCCGCACCCACGCCCTCCGGGCCTCCCGGTAGGCCTCCCGCTTCGTCTGGCCCCGCGCGAGGATGGTTTCCGGGCCCACCTCGGCGCTGGCGATGTACCCCTCCCCCTCGGGATCCCGGGCGGCCGAGGGGGCCCCGTACCGGTCCCACCCCTCGGCGATGGTCTCGGCGATGAGCTCCAAAAGCCCCTCCTCCCAGACCTCGGGGGAGAGGTCCAGGGCGTGGCGGCCGTACTTCTGGCGCAGGTAGGTGCAGAAGGGCCCCAGGTCGGGGTCCCGCTCGGGGTCGGG
Source organism: Thermus neutrinimicus (assembly GCF_022760955.1). Taxonomy (NCBI): domain Bacteria; kingdom Thermotogati; phylum Deinococcota; class Deinococci; order Thermales; family Thermaceae; genus Thermus; species Thermus neutrinimicus. The sequence continues at coordinate 6,727 of NZ_JAKTNU010000028.1, read as the reverse complement.
GAGAGTCTGGGCCAGGGCCCAGAGGACCCCGGCGAGGCGCCGGATCACCCTCCGCCCCCCTTCCGGTGGGCCTCCCACCACTCCCCGAGGGTCCGGGGAGGCTCCTCGGGGTAGAGGCGCATCCCGATGGGGGAGAGGGGGGCCTTGGGCCACGCCTCCACGGCCTTCCGCCAGGGCGGGGCCTTCCATTGGCCCGAGGGATCCCGCAGGTGCCGGTCCCCCCAGAGCTTCTGCACCCTGCGGCGGATCTCCTGGACCTGGCTCCACACCCCGCTGAACATGGGCAGGTTCCCCAGGGCCTTCATGTGGCCCACGAGGGCCCTCCAGTCCCCTTCGGCGGCGTAGGCCAGGGCCTCCTCTAGGAGAGCCCGGTGGAACTCCTTGGTGAGGAACCATGTCCACCGCCCACGCTGGTCCGGTTTGAGCACGTACGTGGCCCGCCAGGCCTCCTTCCTCCACGCCACCCAGGTAAGGGGGCGGTCCTCCACCCGCTGCATCCTCTCCCCGGGGAGCTCTTGGGTGGCCAGGAGGAGCATGGGCCAGGTGGGGGGAGGGTCCTCCGGGGGCATGACGCTCACCGGGGCCAGGAGGAGGTGGGCCACGGGGAGGCGGGCCTCCTTCCGGATGGCCCGGGCCTTGGGGGCGATGAGGACCGCGTGTTTCTCGTCCAGCTTCTTCACGGCGGCCAAGACCTTCTCCACGGGGGCCGTCTGGACCTGCCACCAGGTGTACCCGTCCCGGCTCACCAGGCGCAGGGCCTGGGCCAGGAGGGCGGACTGGCTCCTGAGGAGGGGGTAGTCCTCGGGGTCGGTCATGGCGGTCTACTCCTGGGCGGCCCCGGAGAAGAGGGAGGGCGTGTCGGAGGGGGGCGTGTCGGAAGGCTCTTCGGGTTGCTCGTTAGGCGGCTCTTGCGCCTTCTCTTTTGTCGCCCTAGCTCGGTACTCCTCCGCAAGCATCGTCAGGGCCTCTCGGGCGAGCTCGGAAAGCGTCATACCGTGCTCCCTGGCGAGGGCTTCCAGAGCGCTATGGGTGGCGGGATCCAGGCGCAGAGTGAGGCGCTCCTCGAGGCGGGGCTTGGCCTTCTCCTTTAGGCGCTTCTCCAGGCGGGACAGGGTGGACATGGCGGCCTCCTTTGAGGTGTAGGGTAGCGCGGGGGGCGGGGGATTGTAAAGAGGATGCCCTTTATTTCACGCGTTCCCGGGCGTTCCCTGGCTCTTAGTGAGGTTCCTTTGGGCAACCCGCTTGACCTGGGGCGGGGGGGCCGCGTAGGCTGGTGGTGAACCCTAACCCGGGTGGTGCCGGGGCCGGACAAGTAGCCTAGGAGCTGCCACTCCGATGGTGAACGCCGGGGAAGCGGGGTGCCGGGGGAAAATCCTGGCTCGCCCCGCACTCAACGCGGCGCTCCGGGGGCACAGCCTCCGGTTCGACCGCAATCCACATACCCCGAGGGATCGGGGGCGACGGTTGGGCGACCCGGAAAGGGTCCTGGGGGCGAACCCCCAGGGCTGACCGCGGGAAACCCGGTGAAAGTCCGGGCCACGGGATGGGGTGAACCCATAGCCCCATCACGTGTGCGGAGCAGGCCGGTGCTGAGGGTGCCGCGAGGCACCAGGGGGCTGAGGGAGACTGGAGGCCCCGCTGACCAGGGAAAACGGGAGGGGAGACCCGCACCGGATAACCTGGGGCGCACGATAGCTAGGCCTGTAACGGGGGGGGTGCGACTCCCCCTCTGCTCCGAGCCCCCCGCCTGGGGTCCGTGAAGCCTTGGCCGTGCCCGGAGTACCCCGAGCTCCGGAACCTCGTAGGGGGAAAGGGCCACGCAAGCGGCCAGGGCATAGCGAAGGCGGGAAGGTGGCAGGTACCGCGGTCTAACGGGGGAACCTCTCGGCCTGGACCCCGGACCTGTGGCAGCAGGGACGAAGGGGGACAGGTGAGCCGTGGGGAGTAGCCGTGCGGCGTACGGAGGCCAGGCCTCCCGAGGCGGCGGCGAAAACCCGGCGCGCGAGAGGGGGAGACTGCCCGAGTACGAGGGGGGAAGCTGCGGTGGGGGCCCCGTACCCGCCGTGGTGGAACCTGGCCTAAGGGCCTAGGAAAGGGCAGACCGGCTTACCCTGGGGCTTCCACCCCAGGGGGCCTCGGCACCGCTTCGGGGGCGGGGGGCAACCCCTGCCCCGACAACCGGGAGAGGGATCCCGAGGGGAAGATGGAGTACCCGAGGGGACGTTGACGATCACGACCACAGGCGCTTACCCCCACCGGGGGAAGCCTCCGGGAGGAGGTGGATCCTGGCCACAGGGGGGAGCGTGGCGGCCACGGGCCTAACCGTGGCGGCGAAGGCCGGCCAAACGGGCCAGCCACGGCGTCCTCCGGCCGTACAGGAGGGGGCGTTCCCGGGCCCAGAAACCGGGAGACGGGAAGCCCGGAGCTCCCCGCGGGGGGTTCCCGGGCGGTGGCCGGAAGGGCCTGCGGGCCCGGAAGGACACGAATCTCAGGGCGAGAAGCCCACCCTTACAGGGGGACACCCTTATCCCCCACCCCCGGCTGACACCTCAGCCGGGGTTTTCTGTTTGCCCCTCAAGCCGCCTGGAAGGCCCCTGGAAGGCCGGGGAAGGGGTGGGGGGCTACTTCCCCTTGGCCCTCGAGGGGGCGGCCTTCTAGGGCCCTTAGAGGCCGGGAGAGGTGGTCTTTTGCAAGTCCATGCCCTTCCCACCCCCCGGAGATCCCGGGGGGTGGGGTGCATAAACCCCCCAGGTCTTCCCTGGATCCCCGGCAAGCCTATGCGGTCCGAGGGGTCATTTTGGTCGCTTTTCGCCCTTTCCTGCGCGAAAGTTCGCCTTCGCGCAAAGAGGGCCTAGGCCCCCGAGGCCTCCGCCGGCAGGGGAAGCCCGGTGCCTAGGGCCTGGGCGTAGAGCACCAGGGGGTCCAGGTCCAGCCCCCCGGGCCAGACCGGGGCCCCGAGCTCCGGGTCCACCCGCACCTGGGCGAAGAAGCCGGGATCCCGGAGGCGGGAGAGGAGCCCGGGAAGCTCCAGGGCCGAAAGGTCCACCACCCCCTCCTTCCCGTCCGAGAAGCGGAGCCGGAGCTTTAAGACCTCCAGGGGCCTGGCCTCCACCACTTCCACCACCATCCCCTCCAGACTACTCCAGGGGTGGGATGGGCCTCAGGGGCTCGCCCCGCCGGGCCCGCTCCCAGTTCTCTAGGAGGGCTTCCCGGTGCAGGGAGGCCCACTCCACCACCAGTCCCAGGGCCCTGGGAAGCCCGGGGGAGGGGCAGGAGGCACTCCCCTTCGGGTGGAAGGCCTTCTAGGTCCCTTAAGGACCGGGAGAAGAAGGTAACTTGGGGCGATGGTCCGTAGGCGGGAAGTGGTCATCGGCCCCGACCGGCGCCTCCGGGTCACCTTGGAGGTGGAGCGGGGGAAGTTGCGCTCCTGGGCGGTGCAGCTGGAGTGGTGGGACCCCGAAGACGGCCGCTGGGTCTGGGTGGCCCGTTACGACACCGCAGGGGGCAGGGCCCACCGGGACCGGAACCGCGTCGCCGCCCACGAGCCCGTGGACCTTCCCGAGGATCCCGGCAGGGCGGCGAAGGTGGCGGAGAAGGAGCTCTCCCAGCGGGCCGAGGAGTACATTGAGGCCTACCGGGCCGCCAAGGCCCAGGGGAGGTAAGCGTGGTGAACCCCGCGGAAAGGCTGGCCGAGCTGGACGGGATCCTCATGGACCACCTCCTGGAGGCAGGCCTCCTCCAGGAGCTCCCCGAGGCCTACCGCCTGGTCCTCCTCCCCCTGGACGAGCCCGAGGTGGCGGCGAAGGCCCTGGCCTGGGCCCGGGAGGCCCCTAACCCCGAGGGCTGGCCCCTGGTCTACGCCCTCTTCCTGGAGGGGAGGCCCGTCCGCCTCCTCCTGCCGGGCAGGGAGGTGGAGGTGGCCCCCAGGGCCGCCTAGGGGGGCGGGAGAGGCCCCGGAGAGCTCCGAGGGAGGAAGGGCAGGCGCAGGACCGCCTCTCCCAAGCCTCCCCCACTCCACCACCCCCAGGACCAGGACCAAGCCCCAGGAGGCGGGGAGGAGGTGGGGCCTCCGGGCCATGAAGCGCACCACAAGGGGCCTCACCGGGAAGCCGCACCCGCGCCCCCTTCCATGGCTCACCAAATTCTCATGTTGGAGAGCAACAGTTAGGGTACGGGTGGAATCAATCACAAACCGACCAAAAAGATAATGCTCGTTTCTTCCGCAGCTCGTGTGAGTCGGGTCGTTGGTATGACGCTTGAAACCCTTCTCGCTGCGAACACCGCATATGAGGAAGCCATCATTGCAGCATTTAACGGTTCGTACGACGAGGCACTTTCTCACCACAACCAGAGCCTGGACCTTGCGGCAACCGCAAAGCAGCGCTTGCGCGACATTGATGCTGCTTACACCATGATGCTCGAAGACATCGCTATTGAGAAATATCCGGGTAACCCGCTGGCTCCAAAGCTCGAACCTGATGTGCTTCGCAAAGAGCTTTCAGGAAAGGTGCTACTTGATTTGAACACAGTTCTCTTTGATGAAATGGCCAGTGCGATCAAAGCACAAAACCTCGTGGAAACCTTCAAGAAGGAACAGGCGCAATTCGCCAAAGTCAAGGAGTACTTTGGACCCTACCTCGATGCTCTAAGGGAATCCAAGGATCGGCTCGAGAGCAGCGCGCACGATCCCCGGGTTTGGGTACGGGCGGTGGATGACGGTGAGGTTCCCATACGCTCCACATACCTCGCCCTTCTGACGGGTTTCCTGGGGGCCTTTCAGCGATTTGTCTACAGTACGGCGATTTCGACGGATCTCTACTACAAGACTGAGGGCCGTGGCGGTCTCATCAACGAAGGGGCAGCCGTACGTCGTTGAAGCTAAAGGTGTCGTGAAAACCTACCCCGGGGGGACACCTGCCCTCCGGGGAGTAGATTTTTTCCTGCGGACGGGGGAGCGGGTAGTTCTCCTCGGTCCGAACGGGGCAGGCAAGACCACGTTGGTGAAGATCATCGCTGGGTTGGTGGAACCAGATGCCGGCGAGCTTAAGGTGTTCGGAAGCCGCCCTACTCCGGGCAAACGGCGCTGGCTAAGCTTTCTTTTTGAGGAGGCCGAGAACCTCTACGGATACCTGACAGCCTGGGAGAACTTGCTTTTTTACGGCAGGCTCGCGGGTGTCCCCGAACGCACCATCCGTGAGAAAGGCTTAGAGTTGCTGTCCGCGTTTGGTCTGGGGGAAGCGAGAGACCGGTTGGCCCAGAACCTCTCGCGTGGACAGAAACAGCGACTCGCCCTTGCCAGCACCCTGATACAGGAAGCTGCGGCCTATGTCCTCGATGAACCGACCTTGGGGCTCGATCTCCAATCGCAAAACGACCTCATTGCGCGTATCAAGGAACTCCCCACGGTTCTCATTACCACGCACGACCCGGTTTTGGCCTGGGAAGTTGCCGACCGTTTCATAGTGCTGAAAGGAGGTGAAGTTCGCGAGATCGCGGTTCGTTCGGATCTCGCAGCCAAAGGGGTCCATGACCCAGAAACGCTCCGGAATTGGCTTTTGGAGGTGTACCGGTGACTCCCCTTTTTCGCGCTTTTCTGGCACGCAGCTTTGCCCTTCAGAGGCGCTATTTTACCGATTATGCGCTTGGACTTTTAGTGAAGGTGTTTTTCTTTACCGCCATTCTGTATACCAGCCAGGGGTATTCAGCGCGACCGGCCTACGTAGCCGGATTTTTACTCTGGTATCTCGCCGCGCACTTGCTGGCAAGGATGGCCAACTTCTTTCTGGAGGAAGCTTATCTGGGCACGCTAGGCCGGTTGCTCGCCTCGCCCCACTCCCCCGCGGCCCTTGTCGTTGCGCTCTCCCTCGCTGAGCTTTCGATGGCCCTGCCCTGGGTCGCTGCCCTAGCAGTTTACGCTAGGCTGAGCGGTGTTTCGCTGGCTGGCCTCGGGCCGGAAGCGCTGGCCGCCAGCTTGCTGGCGCTGACAGGCGTTTGGGGGCTCGGCCTTTCGTTGCTCGCAGCCTCACTGCGCTACAAGCAAGTGGGGAGCTTTACCGAGATGCTCACCTTTTATCTTCTCCTTTTTTCCGGGTTCTTCGTGCCAGGGGAAAAGTTACCCTTAGCCTTACGCACATTGAACACGCTGAATCCCTTGGAATGGGCGGTTAGGGTTTTTCTAGGAGAGGGGTTCGGGCCGCTACTGGCTGTAACCGTGTTTTGGGTGTTGGTTGGCGGCGTGGCATTTGCCCACAGTTATAGCTGGGGAAGGCGCAGCGGCCGGCTCCTCGATTATTAGAAACTTCTGGCGCTGTCCTCTGCGAGAAAGCCAGCTGAAACTTGCACTTCTACGGTTCCTCGGAAAAGGCCCGGGCTTTTGGTCCCGCATCTTCGTTCCCCGCCGCACCTCTCCATGAGATTCTCGGTGAGGCCACACCGCACCCCCGAGGGGCCCACGGCCCGCCCTAAGGCCCCTAGAAGGCCGGGGGTGGGGGAGGGGGCTATTCCCCCTTGACCCCCTCTCCCCCCCCGCCTCAAAAGCCCGCTCAGGCCCTTCCAGGGGGGTAGGTGCACGAAAGCCACCTTTCGCGCAAGAAAGGCCGTCAGGAAGCCGGAAAACCGGGGGCCGGGTGCATAGGCTTGCGGGGAAAGCCCCAGGATCGCGGCAAGATTATGCTGGGGAAAGGCCCGGGATCCTAGGCCTCAAGGAGTGTGGGGTTTATGCGGGGGT
>NZ_JAKTNU010000027.1 GCF_022760955.1 Thermus neutrinimicus | reverse complement strand
ATCCACGTGGGCGCAGGTCCATCCTAAAGGGGTGGTCCCACGTTTTGACGTGTACTGAGAGCGAACCCAAACAAAATGAGAAGAGTGCTCATCATGTCCTCCACAGAAGAACAGCTACCACCCCGAGGACACCGTTTTGCCTGCCGGGAGAAACGAGCAAGTAACTGAGGTGGTCTAAGTGGGGGTGCCAGATGCTGTGAAGGGTAATATGCCCCGTGCTCTTACCCCACATGGGCGGTACCGCTCCTGCGCTGGTCATATGGAAGTACCATACCGCACCGCGGGAAGGATCGTGCGGACTTTTGCCCTAGTAGGCCGGGTTCCTGCCTTGCGGTGAAGGAGCGTTCTTTCCCCACTTCGCCCTATCGCTTTTCACCTAGCTTTCCCCAGAAAGGTCCTCAAGGCCTCCTCCACCATCTCCGAGATCTCCTTCCCCTCCTCCACCGCCTTGAGCTTCAGGGCCCGGTGCAGGTCCTTGGGGACGTAGACCTTGAGGGCCGTGTAGTCCTCCCTGCGGCTCTTGCCCCGGGCCTTGGGGCCTTCCTCCTCCCCCTTCACCGAGTGGATCAACCGGGCGAACTTGCTCACCTCGCCACCTCCAGGACCTCCTCCCCCGCCCTCCAGTAGTCCTCCCAGGCCAGGCGGGCCCGGGGGTCCCGCACCGCGTACACGGGCGCCCCGAGGAGGGCCGCCTTGGGGAAGACCGCGGCCCTGCGCACCTGGGCTCGGAACACGGGCACCCCGTGGGCCTCCAGGAGGCCTCGGGCCTCCTCCCCGTCCCGGCTCGGCCACGGGGGGACCATGGTGAGGAGGACCCGGTACCGGGCCCCCGAGGCCCTCAGGGCCTCCAGGGTGGCCAGGAGGGCCTCCAGGGCCAGGGCGTCGGGGGTGGTGGGCAGGACCAGGAGGTCCACCCCCTCGGCCAGGGCCTCCAGGTCCTCCCGGGAGGGCCTGGCCTGGGTGTCGATCACCACGTGGGCGTGCTCCCGGGCGTACCGGGCCGCGGCCCGCTCGTCCACCACCCGGGCCGGGAGGCCTCCCCGGCGGTGCCACCCCGTGGCGGAGCGGTTGGGATCCCCGTCCACCAGGAGGGTGGGGGCGAGCTCCGCCAGGAAGGCCGCCAGGTGGACGGCGGTGGTGGTCTTGCCCACCCCGCCCTTGAAGCCCGTCACCGCCAGGATCACCCGCCACCTCCCCGGGAGCCCAGGAACCTGGGTACTTTATACCCCCAGGCGCTCAGGCCCTCAAGAACTCGGGCGCTCATCTCTCCCTCCCTTCCCCGTCCTCCCGGGAGCTGAGCTCGCTTTGGATCTCCTCCCAGGCGGGGCCGACCTCCGCCCGGAACTCCTCCTCCAGCTGCCGCTTGCGCAGGGCGAGCTTGGCCTCGCCGTAGCGCTTGACCCAGGTCTCCTTGTCCCCCTTGATGTCGCAGTAGTGGAGGTAGGCGCACTCCGTGCAGGGGGTCTCCAGGCAGAAGCTCAGGGGCTGCTTCGGGGGCTCCAGGGGGACGCGGTCTCTCAGGAGCTCCTCCACCACCCGCTCCACGAAGGAGGGCTCCAGGCGCATGACCCGGAACTGCTTGTCCCAGAGGCGCGGCCTCGGGGCCTTCTCCGGGCTCGCCCAGCCGTAGTTGCGGGCGATCTGCCCCACCCACTTGGGATCCCGCCACCGGGGGATGTCCACCGTCCGCTCCCGGCCCCAGTCGTCCCCCACGAGCCTGCGGGCCTCGTAGACCACGTGGGACAGGGCCACGTAGGCGCGGTACCCCTGGCGCACCAGCTCCTTGAGGGCGGTCTCCACCACCTCCGTGTCCGAGGGGGCCTCCTCCAGGCGGCCCTCCTGCCGGCGGAGGGCCTCCTCCAGGCGGGCGACGAGCTCCTGGTCCCCCAGGTGGTGGGCGATGGCGCGCAAGGGGGCGGCGATCTCGTCCAGGCGCTCCCCCTTCCCGGCGAAGCGCTCCCGGTAGAGGTCGTGGAGGGCCGCGGCGTTCTCCATGGCCCAGACGTAGAGGTTGTCCCGGAGCTCCCTCAGGGCCTCCGGGGGGAGGCCCTCCGCCCGCTCCCGCCCCCTCAGGTCCTTGAGGCGGGCGGTGCGGATCACCAGCATCCGGCTCCCCAGGATCTCCCCCGTGCCCTGGGTGTTGGTGATCACCTTGACCCCGAAGAAGTTGAGGGCGAAGACCCGCATCCCCTTGGTGTCCACCCAGTTCTTCACCGCAGTCTCCTTCTTGTAGGAGACCTTGAGGAACTGCTCCAGCTGGGAGGCCTCCGCGCTCCCCGAGCGCTGCCTGACCTCCTCCAGGTCGTCGAAGGCCACGAGGCCCCCCGTCTCGTCGATGACCCGGGCCGCGGCGGCGGCGGAGGTCTGGCCCGTGATCACCACCCCGTTGGCCCCGAGCTCCGCCATGAGCCGGGCGAACTCCGTCTTCCCCGAACCGGGCGGCCCCACCACCAGGAAGAGGGGCACGGCGTCGAAGACCGCCTGCACGTAGGAGGTCATGACCCCGAGGGCGGCCAGCACGTAGCCGTCCTCTCCCGGGAGGACCACCTGGCGCAGGTGGCGGACGATCAGCCTGGGGAGGTCCTGGGGAGCCAGGGTCATGGCGCTCCGCCCCCGCCGCCTCGCCTCCAGGAAGCGGTTGATGGACTCGGCGCTCCAGGATCCCTTCGTGTCCCTGGTGGCCTTGGGGGGCCTGCGGATGATGGTGCCGTCGTCCAGGGCCAGCACCCGGTCCTCCGGGGGGGTGCCGGGGGGCGCGGGGAGGTAGCCCCAGCCCAGGACCGCCCCGTCGGAGCGCACCACCACGGTGCGGTAGCGGGCCCCCTCCTCCCCACGGTTCTCCAGGATCCTCACGGGCACGTAGAGGTGCCCCCCCACGAAGGCCCGGTTGATGTCCACGGGGTCGGGGAGGCGCACCTGGGGCCCGGAGGCCTCCTCCTCCCAGACCTCCGCCGCCTCCAGGAGGAGGCGGAACCCCTCGGGGGTCCCCCCGGCGAGGAAGTAGTCCGTCCAGTCCTTCCCCTTCCCCTCGGGCACCCGCACCCGGCGGACGGGCCTTCCGGCCAGGGCCGCCACCTTGCGGGCCATCTCCTCCCCGGCGGGGTCGGCGTCCTGGCCCAGGTAGACCTCCTCCCACGGGGCCCAGAAGAGGGGGTCCTTCCAGGCCTCGGGGACGGCGGAGCCGTGGGTGGAGGTGACCACGGCCAGGTCCCCCGCCCAGGCCTGCCCCTGGAGGTGAAGCCAGAGGGCCCACCCGTCCTTGGCCCCCTCGCACACGAAGAGCCTCCGGCGGGGGGAGGGGCCCTCGAAGGGGGGGAGGGCCCAGTAGGAGGCGGGCCTCCCCCGGCCCCACCCCTTCCCCGGGGCCCCTTGTGTGAGGCCGGGAATCTCGTAGTAGAGGTGGCGGCGCACGGGGGCCCCGTCGGGCCCGATCACGGGGTAGGCCAGGGCGGCCTTGGCGGTCTCCGTGTCCGCCAGGCCCAGGTAGAAGCGCCGGGCCGCCCGGGCGTCCAGGCCCCGGGCCCCCAGGTAGGCCACGGCCTCGGGGGTGCGCAGGAAGCGGGCCACCTGGCGCCTGAGCACTTCCTCGGAGGCGAGGGCCAGGGGGCTCCCGTCCTCTCCCTTGGGGAGGAGGAGGTCCCGGAAGCGGGGGTGGGCGAAGAGGTCCCCGCCCTCAGGTGCCTGGGGACTCGGGGACTTGGGGACCTGAGCGCCTGGGTTCTGGAGGGTTGGGATCCCGGCCTCCCTCCCCCCGGCCCTCCTGACCTTCCCCTTCCGCTCGGGGGAGGAGTCCTCCGGGAGGCCGAGCCACCGGAGGGCCCAGCGGCGGGCCTCCTCGGGGGAAAGGCCCTTCGCCGCCTGGACGAGGGTGAGGAGGTTTCCCTGGCGGGGCTCGGGGGCGGAGGGGTCGTGGTCGATCCAGAGGCCCGTGGCCGGGTCCAGGGCCAGGCTCTCCCCCTTCTCCCCGGCCACGGAGCCCGCCCGGTACTCCCGCCCCACCCTGCGGGCCCCGGGGAGGAGCTCCGCCACCAGCTGGTCCACCCGCTCCAGGAGGAGGTCGTGGAGGCTTTTCATTCCTTCCTCCTCAGGGCCTCGCCGTAGGCCCTCCAGCCGAAGCGGTAGCGGTCTGCGGGGGCGAACCGGGCGTAGTGGCGCGCCACCATCTCTATGGAGTCCAGGAGCACGTTCGCGGCCGCCTCGAACGAGCCCGTGGTCTTCACGATCGCCGTGGCCACGACGTGGCGGAAGGCGTGGGGGCCGAAGGGCAAAACTCCTGCTGGGACTCCGGGGAGGGCCGCCACGGCGGCGGAGCGTTGGGAGACGGCGGCTCGCAACCGCGTTTCGCTTTCTAGGCGGGGGAACAGGGGCGCCGCTCCCGCGGAGCCGCCCCCCAGCAGGCGGGGGTGGACCTCCACAAGGTAGACGTGCACAAGCTCGTTGAGGGAAACTTTCCCATCCACCTCCAGGGAAAGGTGGGGGTGCTCAGGGTCCTGCAAGGGGAAACGGATCAGGTCGTCGTCCCGGTAGGCCTTGAAGATCTTGCTCGCAGCGTTCTTGAACTCCCGCTTCCGGTAGGCGAGGTAGTAGACCCCGCCTTCCCGGCCCAGGTGCCCTTCCCCCGGGGGGAAGTCTTCCCCTTGCCGGGAGGCCTTCAGGTCCAGGCGGGCTCCGTACCAGTGCTTGGCCCTCAGGGGATGGGCCGTCAGGGCCCACCAGAGGACCGCGTCCCGGTAGAGGGCGAGGGCCTCCTGCTGGAGCTTCTTTGAAGCGGGGAACGCGGGCCTCCTCAAGTCGCCCACCAACCCCTTGAGTTCAAGGAGCAGGAGCTTGAGCCCCTCCACGAGCCAGTAGAGGGGGTCGTCGGTCTCCAGGAGGGGCTCCACGGCGTGGTAGCCCGGGGTCTCGTCCACCCCCGCCCTCGCGAGCCGCTTCTCCAGAGCCTTTATCTCCTCCAGGCGGGTCTCGTAGCCCGCCGCCCGGAGGTAGCCCTGGGGGCCGTGGAGCTTTTTGAGGAACGCTATGAAACCTGTTTCAGTCTTCGTCAGGGGATGGACGTCCTCGTCGTAACGCCTCCAGCGCCACGCCAGGTAGCTCTCCACCAGGTCGACCCGGGTCAGGAGTTCCAGGCCAGGCTCTAGGCCGAGCTCGTTCCGGCAGTAGCCGTAGAAACGCTCCAACATCTGACGCTCGCGCGTCAGGGTGGTCTCCCTCACGGGGCGGGCCGCCACCTCCTCCCCCCGGAGGACCCGCTCCGCCCGCTGGCGGCTCCTCTGGGGCGCGGCAGCGAAGGCCTCGTAGCCCCTCCACTCCACCTGCGCCCGCTCGGGCCAAGCCTCGTAGGGGAGGCCGTAAGGGGTTTTCACGGCCTGGCTTGTGCGGAGCTGGCGGTTGGAGCTCCTGCCCCAGCGCTCTTCGTCCTCGCGGAGGAGGGCCTTCCGTTCGGCCTCGCGGAGGTCGCTCCAGGGAACCCCGTACCGAGCGCGGGCGGCCAGGCGCAGGAAGGCCTGGGTAAATCGCCGATGTCTTTTATCGTGAACGCCGAACTTCTGCCTCCCCCACCGGGACAGCCTCTGCGCCAGGGCGCCCTGCGGGAGGCCCAGGGCTTCCTCCAGCTTTTCCACCGCAGCGCGCGAGGAGGGAAGCTGCCGTCCCGCGAGCCAGCCCCAGAGCGTTTTCTCCTTCACGTCGCTCGCGCCGGCGAGGGTCCTGACGCTCAGGCTCGCCCTTTCTATCGCCCAGCGCAAGGCCTCGGGGAACGAGGAGGGCATCTCCCGAAGCGGCTTTTCGCCAAGGACGACGGCCCTCGCCCTCTTGAGAGCGGAGACGAAGTGAGGACGGGGCTTCCCCTCGACCTGCTCTAGTTGCGCCGCCAGGGCCTTCATCCCTTTCTCGTCCAGGGAGGCGAGCCAGTCGTGGAAGCCCTCCGCCCCCAACCCGGCGGGGAGGACCTTGAGGATCTGCCTGAAGTGGCTGGCGTACGCTTTGTTCGCTTCCCGGGCTAGCCGGCGTGCGAGCTCCTCTACGACCTCGCGCGGAGTCTGAGAGACGACCATGCCTTCCCTCCTTGCAGCTTTTCGCCGCCAGGAGGATAATGGCCTCGGGATCCATATCTGGCTTGCGCGGGATCCCTAGGAGGCGGAGCCGGGGGGACTCTGGGCGGAGCGCCCCGGCTCGACCTTTCAGCCAACATCCTCGGCGGCATCTCGACCCCTCAACAACCTCAAGGCCTTCTGGACCTCCTCGTCCTCACGCCACACGGTCTCGCCGAGGACGACGGCCAGCCGAAGGCCCCGGGGGGTCAGCGCGTACTGCCCTGAACGCCGCTCCAAGAGGCCGAGGCGGCCCAGCGCCCTCAGCGCGTACCACGTGGCGTCGTCCGTGCGCCCGAGCAGGACCGCCAGCTCCTTCCCGGTGGGGAAGCGGCCCGTCCGCGCCAGGTGGACCAGGATCCCCCTGAAGGCCTGCTGGCGCACCCGGGTCAGGTCGGCGAGCGGGGGGTCAGGCTCGGGCAGCAGGTCGGACATCAACTCTATATTAACCCAGAGGCGACTTTGTGTCAACGAGGTTTCAGGAAGCCCCCCCGTAACTTTTCCCGTAACTTTCCACCCCCCCGCGGAGCGGGAGAGGGTCGGCACAGAGGGAGGGGGTCGGCACAGAGCCCTCCCGGACGGCTTTCCCGTTGTGCCGACCCCTGAGCCGACCCTGAGTCAACGAAGTTTCGGCACAGAGGGGGGTCCGGCTCAAAAATCGGGGGGTCGGCACAGGGGTTGACTCAGGAGTTTGTGCCGTCTTAGACGAGCAAAACTCTCTTACCTCATAGATAGGAAAATCGTTAACTCAAAGGTTGACTCAGGCCTTTCTCAACGCGAAAACCCCCGCTCTTGAGTCAACCTGAGCCCATCGTAAGCGACAGCTCAAGGGGGAAAGTTGCAAAGGGGGGAAAAGTTACGACGGCTGGTCAGAGGCGGGTTGTAAACGCGCGAGCCTCGGGGGTTTGTTTACAAAAACCGCCTTTAATCCGCATAAAAAAGGAGTCTGGCCTTTATGTTTCGCCACTTACCTCCATCCCGAGATGGTGTGCTATTAGCACCCATTTGTAAACCAACCCCGCTTCCCTCTACTCCGATTTTCCCCCTCCGGGACGGCGTTCTCCCCAAATCGTGGCTTTATGGAGCTAATGCAATCTCTCAGGGGAGCGTTTACAAGTCCCCCTCGCGGACCCCCCGGGAAAAGTTACGACCCCCCCTCCCTCGAAGTCGCGTCCAGGAGCCCTCGTGCCTAACGGCACGAAACTTTTCCTCGTGAAATGAAGATTTTGCCGGGCCCCCTGGTAGCATGGGGCCATGCCCGTCTTCGAGGAACTCCTGGCCGGCTACCTCCGCCGGCTGGCGGAGCTGGAGGGGGCCTCCCCGGGCGGGGATCCCGAGGCCCAGCTCGTCCCCCTGGTGCGGGAGGTCCTGGAGGGCTTTGAAGGGGTCAGGGTGGTCCACGAGGTCAGGACGGGCCTGGGGCGGCCGGACATGGGGGTCTGGCGGGCCGGGCTCCTGGTGGGCTTCGTGGAGCTCAAGGCCCCGGGGAAGGGGGCGGATCCCGGGAGGTTCCGGGACCCCCACGACCGCAGGCAGTGGGAGAGCTTCAGGAACCTCCCCAACCTGGTCTACACGGACGGGAGGCACTTCGCCCTCTTCCGCCAGGGGGAGAAGGTGCGGGAGGTGCGCCTGGCGGAGGGGGAGGCCTCCCGCCTGGAGGCCCTCCTCCGGGACTTCCTGGAGTGGAGGCCCCTGGTCCCCAGGAGCCCGGAGGAGCTGGCCCGCTTCCTCGCCCCCCTCACCCGCTTCCTGCGGGAGGCGGTGCTGGAGGCCCTGGGGGCGAACCCCGAGGGGGGGCTGGCCCACCTGCGGGACGAGTGGAGGGAGACCTTCCTCCCCGGGGCGGACGACCGGACCTTCGCGGACGCCTACGCCCAGCTGGTCACCTACGGGTTCCTCCTGGCCCGGAGCCTGGACACGGGGGAGGAGCCCCTGTACCTGGAGCGGGCCCTGGAGCTCCTGAAGGGGCAGTACGGCCTCCTCATGGAGGCCCTCTTCCTCTCCAACCACCCCCGGGTCCTGGCGGAGATCCGCCCCGCCTACCACCTCCTGCGCCGCTCCCTCCAGGCCGTGGACCCCGGGGCCTTCCGGGGCACGGGGGCGGACCCCTGGCTCTACTTCTACGAGGACTTCCTGGCCGCCTACGACCCGGACCTGCGCCGGGACATGGGGGTCTACTACACCCCGGTCCCGGTGGTGCGGGCCATGGTCCGCCTGGTGGACGGGCTCCTGAGGGGAGGCGGGCTCGGCTACCCCTTGGGCTTCGCCCACGAGGGGGTGACCGTCCTGGACCCGGCCATGGGCACGGGGACCTTCCTGCTCTCCGTCCTGGAGCAGGCCCTGGAGAACGTGGCCCACGCCTACGGGGAGGGGTTCCGGGGGCAGTACGCGGAAGGGGTCGCCCACCGGCTCCACGGGATCGAGATCATGGTGGGCCCCTACGCGGTGGCCCAGCTCCGCCTCTCCCAGGCCCTCCAGGCCGAGGGGGGAAGCCTTCCCCGGGAAGGCCTCAACCTCTTCCTGGCCGACACCCTGGAGGCCCCCGAGGCCCCGCCCCTGGCGCAGCCCTTCTTCTACGAGCGCCTGGGGGAGGAGCGCCGGCGGGCCGCGGAGCTCAAGCGGGAGAAGCCCATCCTGGTGATCCTGGGCAACCCCCCCTACGACCGGGTGGAGGGGGAAGGGGAGGCGGAGCGCCAGCGTAAGGGGGGATGGGTCCTGAACGGCCCCCGGGAGCCCCACCCCCTGATGGAGGACTTCCTGCGCCCGGCCCGGGAGGCGGGGCTTGGGGTTCACCTGAAGAACCTCTACAACCTCTACGTCTACTTCTGGCGCTTCGCCCTGTGGAAGGCCTTCGAGCAGGATCCCAGACGCCCCGGGGTGGTGGCCTTCATCACGGCGAGCTCCTACCTCCAGGGGCCGGGCTTCGCGGGGATGCGGGAGCACGTGCGCCGCCTGGCCCACGAGGTCTACGTCCTGGACCTTGGGGGAGAGGGGCGGGGAGCGGTCAGGGAGGAGAACGTCTTCAACATCCAGACCCCCGTGGCCATCGCCCTGGTGGTGCGCTACGGAGAGAAGGCCCCGGGGGAGCCCGCCCGGGTCCTCTACTACCGCGTCCCCGGGAGGACCCGGGAGGAGAAGTTCAGGGCCCTGGAGGGCCTCCCGTCCCTTGAGGAGATCCCCTTCCAGGAGGCCCCGGAAGGCTGGGGGGACCCCTTCGTCCCCGGCCCCTCGGGCCCCTACGCCCGCCTGCCTAAGCTCACCGACCTCTTCCCCTGGCAGCACTCGGGGGTGCAGTTCAAGCGCACCTGGCCCATCGGGCCCACGAGGGAGGTGCTGGAGGAGCGCTGGCGGACCCTGCTCCTTAGCCCCGATGGGGCGGACTTCTTCCGGGAGGACCGGGACCGCAAGGTGTCCCGGGACTACCCGGCCATACTGGGCAGGGGAAGGCTTCCCGCCATAGCCCGCCTCGGGCCCAACGAGGCTCCGGAAGGCTACCTCCGCTACGGCTACCGCTCCTTCGACCGCGCCTGGGCCATCGTGGACGGACGGGTGTGCAGCTACCCCCGTCCTCCCCTCTGGCGGGTTTGGGGGGATAAACAGGTCTACCTCACCTCCTTGTTAACTAAGCCCTTGGGAAAAGGTCCCGCTCTTACCGCCACAGCTTACGTACCTGATCTGGATCACTTCAGCGGGCGGGGTGGTAAGGATGTCGTCCCCCTCTACCGGGACAGGCAGGGCAAGGAGCCCAACATCACCAAGGGCCTCCTGGAGCTTTTGGAAAGGACCTACGGCTTCCCCGTCTCCCCCGAGGACTTCCTGGCCTACGTCTACGCCCTCCTGGCCTGCCCCGCCTACACCGAGCGCTTCTCCGAGGAGCTGCGCACCCCCGGCCCCCGCGTCCCCATCACCAAGGATCCCGACCTCTTCAAGAGGGGGGTGGAGCTGGGAAGCGAGCTCCTCTGGCTCCACACCTACGGGGAGCGGTACGGACAGGGGCGGAGCTGGAGCGCCTTCAGGGGGAGGGCCCGCTGGGCGAAGCCCCCCGCCTCCTACCCCGAGGGGCACAGGTACGACGAGGCGAGCCAGACCCTCCACGTGGGGGACGGGGAGGTCCACCCCGTGTCCCCCGAGGTCTACAACTTCCAGGTCTCGGGCTTCTTCCCCCTCCGGGCCTGGCTGGAGTACCGCCAGCGCAGGAGGAGCGGAAGGAGGAGCAGCCCCTTGGACGACGTCGTCCCCCACACCTGGACCGCAGACCTGGGGAGGGAGCTCCTGGAGCTGATCTGGGTCCTGGAGAGGACCGTGGAGCTCTGCCCCGAGCAAGGGGAGCTCATGGAGGCGGTCCTCGGCGGGGAGCTCTTCCTGGCGGAGGAGCTTCCCCAGCCCGGGGAGGAGGAACGGAGGGAGCCCCAGGGCGAGGGAGAGGGGCAGGACCCCTCGCCGGAGGGCGCGGGGCCCGTGCAACCCACCCTGGGGTTGGAGGAGGTGGCGGAAAGGGAGGCTTACCCTTCTCCGGGGTGATCGGGTTGGCCTTGCCGCGGTCCTGGAAGAAGAACGACAATGAGGGATTCCTGGAGATGGTAGGTTAACCCAAGTTGCTACCTACCCCTGGACCTGAAAAAATAGTGGCCGCTATGCTTTCCCGTCTCATAGCGGCCTTTTGCATTATAGACGACGCCCTGCAAGCCATGGGCTACAAGGATGACCCCCAAGCCAAAACGCCCGCCTCCGCCATCCTCACCCTCGCCCTCCTTGCCGCCCTAGAGTTCGGCGGCAAGCACAACAAGGCCCTGGCCCTCGCCAAAGACCTGCGCCTCTTTACCTACGT
>NZ_JAKTNU010000026.1 GCF_022760955.1 Thermus neutrinimicus | reverse complement strand
CTTCTGGAGAGGTATGCCCCCCATACACAGACGCTTACACATAAATCTTGACACGACCCGTTCGACCGCCGCCCAAAGGCCAAGAAAAAACCCGTACTGGGCCATGAGGGTGTCGTAGGTTTGGTTTAGCACAAGGTTGTGCTGTTCGGCTTCCTTGTCCACTACCCACCGTTTACGCTTTCCACGGCCACCGGGGCCGAAGGAGAGGTCCTCAACATAACGCCCCAACTGCCAATGCATGTGCTGGGGCTGTAGGCGGGCACCAGCACTTGGTGGTGGGGGAAGCAGGGGCCGCACCTTTATCACAGGGATAATCTTGCCGGCGTTCTCTGGCGTCCAAATCTTGGCCATGGCAATCTCCTCACGCAAGCTCATAGGCCCCCGTGTTCGGGGCCGCTAACGATGCCGTACCCAAAAGGTCTGGGCTTGTATAGCCAGCAAAAGTGGTGGTGTCCACTACGATTACCACCAGGGCATACGTACCGCCACTTGGGGCTGTCAACGTAGCGCTACCCAAACTGTCCGGACTCGAGTAGCCCGGAGATGTCGTGGTGTCCACAACGATCACCACGGGCACATAGGCCGCAGTACTGGGGGCAGCGAGTGTTGCCCCACCCAAGGTGTCGCCCACTGCAAGCACGATTACTATGGGGATATATGCCCCTTGCGTGGGTGTGTTCAGCACCGCTGGCCCCAAGGTGTCCACGCCCAGGTCAGAAACAAGGACAATCGGAATGTAGTGCCCTTCAGCAGGTGGGCTCAAAGTTGCAGAGCCCAATGCATCCTGTAGATGCACAGGGTACAGCTCAGGGCGCAGGACAAAGCCCGTGGCGTCCAATGCGTTGCCCAAACTTCCCAAAAGCTCAATCTGATACGGCAGGGCTACGGCCTGGTCTAGCACTACGGGCTCTGCGAAGGTTTGTATGTCGTGGGGGCTGGCATAAAGTTCCCTTTGAACCCGTTGGACCACCGTTTTCCGGTCAGGTGTTACGTGCCAGACGATGACATCCGAGTCCGGTGGGTAATAGCCCACCACCGCGTCGTTCAGCACCACGGGGTCGCATCCAGGAAAGGGGCCCCGCATTACGAAGGCCTGGCTTACCGGGTCCCATTGGCGGATCCATACCTCCCCTTGGCGCTCATATACCACCACATGCCGCGCGGCCTGGTCGAAGGCCACCCCCATGTGCCGTATCTCCTCCACCGCATGGGGTAGGGGATCCACCTCCACTTCAACCCACACGGCCACCTCGGGACCCCTAGGGTCATTCAGCGCCCATGGTCCTTCCATAGGCACCTGGGCCTGGAAGAGGCGGAAGCGGCGCTCTGCTCGGTCCAGCACCGCCGCCCAGGCGTAGCCATAGAGGGTGGCGTAGCTTCCGTCCCCCGTATCCCCCATGGCCCGGGGGCCTGGGGTCAGGCGCACCTCGGGGGCGAAAGTGTCGCCCCGTTTGTACGTTTTGGCAGTTACCATTGCTACATCCTATTCCAGCGTTGCAACGTTACCCTCTCTATGTCTTTGAAGTAATCGTGAGGGCCACACGCCTCAAAGTTGCCGTCAGGCCAGTAGGTATTTAGGACACGCTGGTAGTACAGCTGCAACATGGGCATGCTTTTTCCCTGGTATTCCCACGAGAAAATGCATGGCCCAAACCCCCTCATTGCATGAGGAACTGAACCACGACAGGTCCTTCCCCGGCGTCAGAGATCTCCAGCACTGCTAGAGCAAAAGACAAGTCTAGCGCAGCCGCGGGCAGGAGGATGTAGGGCCCCACCCGCTGCGGCCCGAAGGTGAACCAAAGGCGGGCCTTGGCGTCCCCGATGTTCACGATGTGCCCCCGAGTAGCAGGTTTGCCCAAGAGGCCAGTCACGTCGATGCGCTGCACCTCCCCTTCCACCAGCACCTGGGCCACCAGGGGCATCCGGGCCGGGTCGTGGCCCTGGAGATCCCGCCGGGGGCGGCCAAACTCGTACTCCAGGGTGCGCTGCACCGCCCCGAGCTGGTCCTTCAGGCAGGCCATGTCCTCCCGCAAGGCGGCCAGGGCTTCTTGAAAACGTTGGGGCAAGCTCGCCAACTCTTCTTGCTTCAGACCCAAGAGGTTGAGCACGCACCACCTCCTTTAGGGGCACTCTGCCCAGGGTTCCCCAGATTTTCAAGTGCGGGACGCACCAAAAAGGCCCCGATCAGGATGAGGGCCGCCAGGTAGATGGTGAGGAGCCCAAGGCCCACTCCTAGGCCCTGCTTGTAGGACTGCCAGAAGGACGGAACCTGCATGCTACTCCTTCTTCCCCACCAGGGCCCCCACCAAAGCTAGGACCAGGAGGAGGCCCACCCAGATCAGCGTTCCCCCCACGACAAAGCCAGCGCCGAAGCGAAGGCCGTCACCGAAGTTCAGGTTCACTTTCCACCTCCTGCCTTTTGCTCCATGCCCATAGCCCGGATGCGGGCCAGGGCGGCCTCAATCTGCCGCTGGGCGATGTCCCGAAGCAGGCCGGGGGCCATCTGCTGCAGGGCCTCCATGGCCTCCCGGAGTTTGGCTTCCGCCCGGGCGGAAGGATCGTACTGGGGGCCCACCTTCCGCCAGCGCTCCTCCGTGGCCAGGACCGCCTGCTCGGCCAACTTCGGCACACGTTCGGAAAGCCATTTCTCGTAGTTAGAAAAGAGCATCCGCACCGCCGCCGCGAGGACGGGCCCAACCACGGGGATGGCGGAAACCACCCGCACGATGAGCCCCGAGAGAAGGGCGATGAGCCCGGCCGCGAGGAGAGCTTGGACGAGCCAGACGAGCCAGACCTGCCCCTGAGGTAGGAAGTCCTGCACGCTCACACCATCACCCCCACGCGCTTCACCCCACCCCTACCTTCACAATCGCAGGGGGTGGGAGCAGGAGATCCGTCCTGGCACGTGACCAGCACCTGCGCGCAGATCCGATCAGACGGGGGGGAGCTTCGGGAAGGCTGCCCGCCCTGGGACTGCCCCCCTCCCCGCCGGGCCAGGGCATAGCCCGCGTAGGCCCCGGCCGCCACTGCCACCGCCACGATCCAAGCGCCCTGCATCCGTCACCTCACCAGAGGGGCACCACGGGCAGAGGGGCGGGCCTGCCCACATAGGCCGCGTTGTACCAGCCGCAGAGGCTCGGGGCTACCCGGCAAAGGGCGTCCTGCCCCAAACCGCCCAGCCCAAAGGGCAGCTGGCCGCCGAAGTCACCCACCACCACGGGAGGAGTTTCGGTCTGGGCCGGGGGAGCTTCCGACTGCTCCGGCGTCTGCCCGGCGGTAGCCTGCCCCTGCCCCTTGGCCAGCTGATACGCCAGATAGCCGGCCACGCCAAAGCCCAAAAGGGCCAGCAAAAGCGCTCTACTTTCCATCCCCTTTCACCTCCATTTTCACCTCCGTCACCCGAAGGCCCTGCCGATAAGCCTGGGCCTCCATGGCGTTCGCCACCCGGGAGAGGTAGTAGGCCTGCCGGCGGCCGTTCTCCTCTATCCGGGCCAAACGCTCCCGCACCTCGGCCACATCCCGGAACACGAGCTTCAGGAACGCCGCAAAGGCCACTGCCCCCAAGCCCATGTCCAGGACGTCCTTCCACTCCATCAGCAGACCACCCCCTGAGCCTCTAGATCGGAGATCCGGCGCTCCAGGTCCGCGATGGCCGCCCGGGCGGCATTGGCCTGGTCCTGCGCCCGCGCATATTGGACCAGCAAGGACTGGATCTGCTGGTAAGCGTCAGCGATCTGGGCGTTGATCCGCTTTACGTCTTCCCACGTGTCGTTCCAGGCTTCCCCGGACCTCAGCTCGTGGATGCGCAGCGATAGGCCAGAGCCGGTTTTGAGATGCGTGAGGCATGCGCTGTTCGCCTGCTGGTTTGTGGTGGTGCCGGAAACCGTGTACCACTCGTTCCAGGAGCAGACCGGCCACCCGTTGCAGTTGTATTTAAAGGTGGGATCCTGGGCGTAGACGCGGCAGATGTCTTCCGCCTGCCGCTCAATCTGCCGCATCTTGGCTTCCGCATCCGCAAGCAAATCTTGCTGCTGCTTGAGCCGCATGCGGTAGTCGCTTAAGAGCTGGCAGAAACTGGCCCGGTTGTTACTCTGCACCCCGGGGTGCTGAGGCAGATCGGCCGCCACCGAGTCCACCGCCTTCTCCTCGGCCTTTGACCGGGACCGGGAGAGGTAGTAGACCCCCACCGCCCCGAGACCCAAACCGGACAGCCCTGCCACTACGGGCCACCTCACGCTTTCACCTCCTTGTCCTCTCGGGATCCCAGCCACACGGCGAGGCCTACCAGGCCCGCCCCCGCCCCAAGGAGGAGGAGGCCCTGGGAGGCCTGAAGGGCCTTGTAGTTGTAGTAAATCCTGGTGCGCTGGGTTTCCTGCTGCCAATAGGTTGTGTCACGGACGGCCCCCACCTGGGCCTCCACGATCCTGCCCAGCTCGTGCCACTGCACGATGGCGGCGTCCACAAGATTTCTGGTGGAGCGTTCTCGGGATTGGGCCACTTCCTCCACGGCTCGGGCCTGCCGGTCGGCCCCCAAAAACCCGAAGAAGCCGCCCAGCACGTTTCCAAAAAATCCCAGAAGTGGCTCCATTCCACCTCACTCCTTCAGCAGAATCACCACGAGGAGAAGCACCAAGAGCCCCCCCAGTACCCAGACCCACGCAGAGGGTCCCGCCGGCTGAACCTGCACGCCCGTGGGCTGGGCCGCAGCCCGGGCCGCTTCCGCCTGGGCCTGGGCGAGCTGCAGCTGGTACTGCAGGCGTTCCTGCTCGGTCAGGATGTAGGGGTCAATGAGGCTCCCAATCTGGCCCAGCCCGCCCAAGATCTGGGCCCAGAGGGGGGTGTCTCCAGCGCTCCCGGAAACGCCCCCCGTAAGGGGAAGGGTGTAGGAGTTGGAGAGGCTGAACCCCCAGGACCCCGAAGCCCCGGAGTCCAAGAGGGTGTAGGGGGGCGTGTACCCCGAAAGGCTGGGGGAATAGGATTCGGAGAGGCCGAACGGCATGGCTCACCCCCTCAGAGGCCGCCCCGGTTCTCCAGCTCAGCCAGGCGCAAGAGGCGGCTCTTGTCCAGCACCTCCACCCGCCGGCCCATGGCGGCGATCTGGATGTAGTGGCCGGCCCGCTCGTTCCAGACCATGGACACCTCGGTGGTGAAGACCTCCAGGAGAAGGCGGGTGCCCGGCACCAGCTCCACCTGCTGGGGCCAGGCCAGCATGGTCTCCAGGTTGTTTTGGTCCACGCTGTGCATTGTGGAGAAGGACTGGTTGAAGACGGTGGCCACGCTGTCGTCCACCCCGCCCGCGTCCCGGGCCACCCGCAGGCGGAACTGCCCGTCAGCGTGGGTGTAGTAGACCTCAATGTCCTGGGTGCCGGTCACGCCGGCGGGCTCCACGAAGGTCACTTGCTGGCCAGCGTAGTTGACGGCATTGATCTGGCACCGCTGCCACACCCCGCCCACCTTGGCCCAGACGGCCACGTCTGGGTGGTAGGTGGAGGGCAGGGTAGGGGCCCCCTGCAAGGAGGGGATGAGGTAGGGCAGGGTGACGGTGCGGGCCTGGGCCGTGGCCAGATTCTGGCCCGCGAAGGAGGCCAGGCCCTTCAGGTAGATGCGCAGGCGCCGCTCCCCCGCCACGACACGGAAGTGGGCCGTGTCCGGGATGCGCATCTGGGCCAGGGCGAAATACTCATTGGGGCGGTAGGCCAGGCCGGTGGCGTCAAAGTCCTCGTTGTCAATCCACGCGAACTGCCACCCCGAGGTCTGGACCGCCGCCGGAGCGGGCCGCGCCGGCTGGGGTTGCGGCTGAGGGGTAGGGGAGGGGGCCGCCGGGGCGTCCTGGAAGGTCCCGAGACCCCTCCGAACCGCGTTGCGAAGGCTGTCCAAGAGCGCCATGGTCCCTCCTACACGTTGGAGTTGTCCACGCCCACGGGCAGCTCAATGCGGGTGCGGGAGTCGTTGAGGTTCACGGTGATGCCGTGGTCGGTCTCCACGTAGATCTCCAGGGTGTCCCCCTCCCGCAGCACGATGCCCTGGGGCGGGGTAGGGGCGTAAAGTGGGCTCGCGGTCTGCAGGATGTTCTGGTAGAACTTGGCGTCCCGCTGCTGGGCCTCGGAGAGGTCGTAGTACGAAGCGTACTGGGCCTTGACCAAAAACTCGGGGAAGTCAAAGCCCTTGGTGCGCCGGGCAAAGAAGACGTCCGTGGTGTGGGGCAGCTGGTTGCCGTTGGAATCGTAGAGCTTGAGGACCACAGGGACGGGGTTGGGAAAGACCCAAGTGGCCCCCGAGGGCACCACGAACTCGCCCACCTTCACCTTCTGCCTGCCGCCGTACGCCTGGAACTCGGGGCCGCTCCTCAGGATGGTGATGGCGCGGGCCCCGGGCCGAAGCCGCTTGATCCGCTCAAAAGCCTCCTGCATCCTTTACCTCCTTAGTCAATGTCCAAAATCGCCATGACCAGGTTCGCGAAGGAACCGGCCGCCACGCCTAAGCCGATGTAGTCCACCATGGGGTCCTCGGTCAGCTTGTTGTTGATTAGGATGGAGCCGAGGATAACCCCGCCCAGGTTGAGCAACACCCTGTTGGTCCGGGCGTTCGGGACCTCCTTGCTGGTGTCGGGCTTTCCGTCCGGACCCACCGCGTAGTAGTGGATACGCCCGTCCTCGCCCTTCGCCGCCAAGCCAAAGAGGTCGCGCCTGGACGTATAGAGCGCCTTCCGCGCCAGATAAGCCCCTAGCACCCCCATGCTCACGCTCACCACGATGGGGTTTTGGACCACCTCCAGGGGGTTGCTGGTGGAGGCCAGCTTGCGCATGTCCTGCGCCGCGATTGCCGCCGTGTCCGCCATTCACCTCCTCCTTCTGCCGCCCACGGTATGCGGGGGGCGATGGGGGAATAAAGAGCGAAGCGCCCCGGAGATACGCCGGGGCGCTTGGGAGTTTTGGGCCGCTTCGCCCGGGCACTTCGCCCGGGCGAAGTGCCCCTTAGCCGTCCAGGGGCACGAAAACCCGCCTTTGTGGGGCCCTCGGGTCCCGGAGGACCAGGCCCGCCCGGTCCCGGTCCAGGTCCTTCACCCCGTACTCCGGGGGCAGGCCGTCATCGGGGCGCTTGAGGAGCCTGACCCGCTCCCCCAGCTCGGGGAACATGTCCGCCAAGGCCTGGACTTCCCGGGGTTCCGTGAGGCGGAAGGCCACCAGGTGGGAGGCCTGACGGCGCACTCCGGGGTCTATGCCCCCGGTGGCGGCCTGGAGCATCTGGGTGACGAAGATGGCCGAATGCCCGTGCTCCCTTCCCCCGGTCAGGACCTCAAAGAGGCCCTTGGGCACCTGCCCCCGGGGAAAAAAGTGGTGGGCCTCATCAAGCAGCAGAAGGGTGTCCTGGAGGCGCATGATGGCCTGGCCCAGGGCATCCAAAAAGGGGCGGGGGTCGTAGCCGGTGACGTGGAAGTGGACCCTGCGGTAGAGCTTCAAAACAGCCCAGGGGTCCCCGTCCTCCCCCACGCGGAAACGGGCCTCTGCCAAATCACCGAACTCCGTCTTGCGGTTGACGATGACAAGGCGGCGGAAGCGGCCCTCCATAGCGCGCACGATCTGCCGGGCCAGGGTGGACTTCCCTGACCCGGACTTGCCCACGATGAGGATGCGGAAGGTCTGCCTGCCGCCCATCTAGCCCTGGTAGGCCTGCCACAGCTCCCACCCGGCCCACGCGGCCAGGGCGAAGGCCACCACGGCCTGGGCGGTCTCGCACTTGGGGCAGCCCTTGCCCTCCCGGAGGTTTTTCAACCGTCCGAGGCCCAGGTAGAGGCCTCCCACCAGGACCGCGAGGGGAAAAGCGTTCTCCTTGGCGAACTCCATCACTCCTCCTTTCGGAACTCCCCTCATGCCGTCCTCCAGGCAGGGGGCTCCCGCAACCTGCCAGCTTGTGCCTGCTTGGCCAAAAAGGCCTCGGGGTCGGTGCAGTAGGTAAGGACCTTCTGCCTGGCCTCCTCCCCTCCCCTGGGGAAGAAGAGCCACCCGCCTTCAGAGGCCGGGGGCACCCTGACGAAAACGTCAAAGTGCAGGTGGCAGTAGCCCCCCGTGGTCATCTTGCCGATGGTGCCGGTCTGCTGGCCCGCCGTCACCACGTCCCCGGGGCGCACCAGGATGTCCCGCAGGTGGCCGTAGCGGGTCCACACCCCGGCGCTGGGATGCCACAGGACCACCACGCCGCCCCACACGGAGAAGCGGCCGGCGATCACCACCCGCCCGTCCGTCATGGCGTGCACGGGCTGGCCGCAGTCCGTATCCCCGCCGCCGGGCCCGTTCAGGTCCACCCCCGTGTGCCAGTAGCCCGGGGGGACCAGCCAACTCCCATCCGGCCTCTTCACGCCCAGGTAGTAGTCGGGGTCCAAGTAACGCACATCTGGCCTGGCCTTCCTGGGGTTGATGGGCCAGTAGTAGAAGCCAGAGCGGGGGACGTTCTCAGGCATGAACCTCCTCCCCAGAAGCAGGAGCAGGAATAGCCCCCCTAGCCCGTACATCCATAACCGCACGCACACCTCCGTACGCCGCTATAGCCAGCACCCCGCCGCCCAGGAGAATCCGGAGCCACGGAGGCAGATTCTCCACGCTCCCCATGCCCGGAAGGCGGTTCTTCCCAATGCCGTACTGGGCCAGGGCCTCCCCGACCTTCAGGACGTCCAGCACTTGGGCCGGGGGCATGAGGCCGAAGAGGGCCCCCTGCCAAGCCCGCAGAAACGCAGCCTTTTCCTCCTCCGACTGGACCCGCACCCCGAGCATGAGCAAAAACGCCGCCCCGCCCGCGATCTCCTCCCCGGTGAAGGGGATCACGGGAGGCTCCGCCGGCGGAAGCTCGGAGAAGTCCCCTAGGGCCTCCTCGCCTAGGGGCTCCCAGCTACCAGATGACGGGGCCGCTTCCGCTTCCTCCACCGGGGGCGGTGGGGGTGGGGTTTGCGCCTGTTCCTCCACTACCGCTTGCACTCGCACCTCCTTTTCCGGCCAGGGCCACGCCCAGGAGGACCAGGGCCCCGGTCCCCAGGGCCGCGAGGAAGCCGAAGGGGCTCTTCTTAGGGGCGCCCCTGGGGGGCTCCTCGGGCTCGGGTTCCGGCCCGGTAGGCTCCTCCTGCGAGGCCTCTTTAGGCCCGGCCACCCGAGGCTGGGACTCTACGGCGGCCTCCAGAATGGGGTCTAAAGGCCCCTGGAGGGGGACGGCCTTTACCTCTCTGGCCTCCCCGTCCTCCTCCAGAACGGCCGTCTCGCCTATGACCTCCTCCGGGAGCTTGAGCCGGAGCATGGTTTACCTCCGAGAGCGCTTCTTCCTCTTGGTCTTCCTGGCCTTCGGCTTAGGCATACGCCCTCCTTCTCCTTCCACCAACAAGGGCCAGGGCCACCACGCCCAGGGCGGCCAGCCCGAGGGCCCCCACCCCCACCCCCGCGCCCGCCACGGCGGCCGCCCGGGCCGGGGCCGGCACCAGCTCCACCGCCTCCGTCAGCTCGGCCACGATCCGCCAAACCAGATAGAGGACGGCGATGACCGCGGCGGCGCTGAGGGCCAGGGCGGGCAGGAGGGCCGGGTAGATGTCCCCCCCGCCCAGGTAGCCCATGGGCTGGGGGCACTTGGTGGACCCGCATCCCGCCCCCCCGTAGGCGGGAGGCACGGCCCAGGGGTCAGCGGTGCCAAGAGAGGAAGATGAGGAAGGGGCCGCCTCCACCTTCAGCTGAATGACCAAATCGCTTCCCCGCTTCCCCCAGTCCAGCACCCTGACCCCGGGGCCGTATTTAGCCTGAAGGGCCCGCTCCAAATCGGCCCGCGTGACCCGGGAAACGTCTCCCCCTTTGTGGGCCGCCACGATCTCGTAGGTCTTTCCCGGCTGCAACGGGGCGTTGGGGTCCACGGGCACCCGCTGATAGGCCATGCCCCCAGGTTTCCACCGGCGGGCGTGAGAGAAAAGCCCGGCCCGCCAGGGCGAAGCGGCGGGCCGGAACGCCAGGGCGAACCGCCCGGGCGAAGTGAACCTTAGCGCTTCACAAGCCTGCGCACAAGTTCCACTAGGGCCGCGAGGCGGCCCGCCACCCCCTCCCCCACCCCGGGCAGGGCCATGAGGTCCTGGATGTCCCAGCCGTGGAGGTTGCGGATGTCCCCCTCCAGGGCCTCGGAGATGGACCGGGCGGCCACTGGGCTTCCCAGGAGGGCGTAGAGGAGGTTTTCCAGCGGCTGAGACTCAATCGGCACCGGGTTCCGCTTGCGGGTGGCGAGGGCCAGGATACGCCTACCGGGGCGCCCTTTTTTGAGTTCCATCCCCCGCATCATAGCACGCCTCTAGGTGTCAAGGGGCGGGCTCCGGTGGGCACGAGTCCAGGGCGATTCTCACGTCCGCCATGCCCGGGCGGGGCAGGGTGAAGCGGCACTCCGTGCCGGTGCAGGTGTCCGCCGTGCGGGCGCGGTATTCGCCGCCTGGCCAGGTCACCCTGACCTCTTCCGCCGTCCCCTCGTAGTGGAAGGCCACCTCGGCCCCGGAGCGGAAGAGGGCCGTCAGGCGGCCCTGACAGCCCCCGGACTCCTCCTGGGGAGGCACCTGGAGGTCCACCACAGGGGAAGGGCCCGCCTCTTCCGCCTCAACCGCCTGGGATACCCTGGGAGTCCAGATGGACCAGAAATGAGCCACGATGCCCAAGAGCAAGGCCAACCCAAAGGCTTTCTGGCTCGGGGTCTGCATTATGGCCTCCTCTCCCATCCTACGCCGGCTCGCAGAAGGCCACCAGGTACTTCCTCGGGCCCAGCCTCGGCCTCGAGATCCTGCCGGTCATCTCCACGGGCCCCTCGCGGATCTGCAGACCCATGCGCTGGGCCAGGGCCTGGATCTCCCGAGGGTCCTCCTTCCCCCCGGGCCGGCGGATGGCCAGGACCAGCCGGCCATCGGGCCGGAGCTTCAAGAAAACCTGCACCCCATCGCTCGGGGAGGTGCGAAGGGCAAAGGCCACCCGCCGGCCAGGCTGCTCCAAGGCCTCCTGAAGCCGGTGCTGGAGGATATCCGCCACGGCCTCTAGCCGCACCCGGTCAACCCGCATAGGGCACCCCCGCCTTGAAGGCCTGGAAGGGAGCCACCAGGTCCCAGTACCCCTCCCGCCGCAGGAGGGCCTGGGCGTAAGCTCCCGGGCTCCGGGCAAAGCCATCGGCCCGGGCTTCGGCCGCGAGGCCCACCACCCGGGCCAGGACCCTCATGGCCCCCTCTCCTCCTCCGAAGATGGCCTGCTTTAAGGCGGCCCAGACCACCCGGAGCCAGAAGCGCAAGCTCTTCTGGTCTCCCAGGGCGGCGGCGATGGCGGACGCCGCCTGCTGGGCCCAGTTCCGGCGGCCGTTCCGGCCCCCGGGGACGCTGGCAAGGCGGAGAAGTTCCCGAAAGTTCCGGTGAGTGTCGGGATCTAATGGTAACGGGGTTTTTTTGCTTTCCCAGGTGGCTAACGGCTTCCCTACCACAGTCCTTAGGGTTAAGGGTCTACCTAGTAGTAAAGCCTCTTTATATCCCGACATTGAGTCGGTGCCACCTCAGTACACGTCAAAACGTGGGACCACCCCTTTAGGATGGACCTGCGCCCACGTGG
>NZ_JAKTNU010000025.1 GCF_022760955.1 Thermus neutrinimicus | reverse complement strand
TGGGGGAGCTAAGCTCCCTCTTTGGGGCCCCTACCCCAAATGAACCGCCGGTCGCATGTAGCTTCGCTGACCCATGTATCCCCGGTTTGAAAACCGGGGGATTATAGCTCCCCCACACCCCCTCTTTTCTCTAACCCAAAACCAAGGTGGCCCTTCCCGAGGTGGGGGCCTTTTGCAACCTAGACAGGGCCTCTGGGTGGCGCAAGGCGTACATGGCGAAGGGGTAGACCCGCTCCTGGGGCAGGCCTCGAGGCAAAAGGTGCCGCCTGAGCCGCTCCAGATGATGCAGAAGGACCGCATCCCGCCCCAGGCGGGCGCGAAGGAGCTTCTTCAAAAGCCTCTCCCCCTCCCCCTTTAACCTCGCCTGGAAGCGGCGGAAAGGCCTTTCCAAGGTGGGTTCCAGGGCACGGGCCCTCTGGCCCAGGGCCTCCACCTCCTCCAAGAGGCCGATAAGCTCCGCCTCGAGTTCCCTGAACCCTTCCAGCACCTCCCTGATAGCCTCCAGGAAGGCGCCCTCCCCCCCATCCACAAACGCCCAGGGATCCAGGCGGTACCTCTCCAAAATGCGGCGGATGGGAGGCTCCAAGACCAAGGCCCTTAGGCGGGGGAACAAGGCGGGCATGGGGATGCCGTAAAGGGCGTAGACCCCGGCGAGCTCGGCCACATACCGAAACTCGTTGGGCCCCACCACGAAGCCCGCCGTGGGCAGGACCAGGTCCTGGAACACCGGCCTCAAACCCGCCGCAGGGGTGAGGCGGCCGGGATCGGCCCGGAGGATCTCCATAAGCTCCTTCTTGCTGTAGCGCCGTACCCCGTCGGTAAAGGTTCCATCCTGGTAAAGGAGCAGCCTCCTTTGGTCTGTTTCTAAAAAAAGATTGGTGGCCCCCGGCTTGCGCTTCAAAGGGGGCTTGCCCCCCAAGGCCCGGATGCGCTCCGCCCCCTGGTTGATGGCCTGGGCGCTGGCCAGAGGGTCCTCCAGCTCCCTTTCCAGGGCCTCCTGGAAAAGGGGGGCAAGCTCCGCAGCCATGGGGTCAAAGGGGATGAGGCCCCGCCCCCCCAAGAAGGCCAAGAGGGTGCGGGCGAAAAACTCGGCCAGGGTTTCCCCCTCCAGGGCGTAGGCCACCCGGGTATCCCTAGACCAGGGGCCCAGAAACTCCCCCACCGCCTGCCGGTAGGGGGCGAGGGGGATCCGCCCCGCGGGAAGGGGGGGCAGGGGTAGGGAGAGGGTACGCACCTCCTCCTCCAGGAGAAGGTGGAGGTGGCGCACCTCCTCCACGTCGTGGTCCTGGGAGGCCACCCAGAAGATGGCTGCCGCCCCCACCTTTTCCCCCAGGCCCAAGGCGGTGTGGGCCTTGTAGAAGGTCAGGGCAGGCCCCCCCAGAAGCCCCGCCTGCTGGCCCGTGACCACCGCCCCCCTCCCCAGGCCCTCGAGGGCCGCCAGGGCCTCCTGTGGAGCCTGAAGGCGCTTCAGATAGGCTGTCAGCGCCGAAGCCAGCTGGGGATGGCCTTCCCGGCCCAAGCGCTCTTTGAGGGCCTCTTCCCCCTGGGGTAGGCCCAAAAGCTGGGCCAGGACCTGGGCTTCCATGCCTAAGAGCCTAAAGCGCCCCGGCCAGGCGGGCAAGGGCCTGGGGTTCCCGCACCTCCACCCTTCGGTAGCCTAGGTCCACCACCCCGGAAAGGGCCCACTCCCCCAGGAGCTTGGTCACGGTCTCCCGGGTGGCCCCCACCATGCGGGCCAGGTCCTGGTGGGAAAAGGCCACCTCACCCTTTTGGTTCAACCTCAGGAGAAGCCGGGCCAGGCGCTGGCTCACGGAAAGGTGGCGCAGTTCCCAAAGCCGCTCCTCCGCCTCCTTGAGCCGGGCGTACAGGGCCTCCAGGAGGAAGCGCTCCACCTCGGGGAAACGCGCCCGCAAGGGAGAGAGGGCTTCCTGGGGGGCGAAGAGGAACTCCGCGTAGGTCAAGGCGGTGGCCCCCGAGGTGCGCCTTCTTCCCCCCACCAGGGCCTCCTCCCCAAAAAGCCCCCCAGGCCCCACCACCCCCAAGGTGGCGGGCTCCCCTTCCGGCGAGCGGGGCCCCTCTAGCCAGACAAGCCCCTCCCGCACCAGGTACACCCCGTCCGCCCGGTCCCCCAGGGCATAGAGGGGGGTACCCCGCAGGACCCTTTTGGGCTGGAACACCCTGGCCACTTCCCGCCGGGCCTCGAGGGAAAGCCCCTGGAACATGCCCCAAGTCTACAAAAATAGGGGGGCTTGGGAGGGAGGGAGAAGCTCCCGGGCCTCGGCCTCAGCAAAGAGCCTCTCCACCGCCTTCGCCCCTTCCTCCCCCACGTCCAGGCTGAACCCGTTCACGTAGGTGCGCACATGGGCCCAGATGACCTCTTCCGAGAGCTCCTGGGCATGGGCCTTCAGATAGGGGAGGGTCTCCTTAGGATGGGCCAAGGCGTATTCCAGGCTCCGCCGCACCGCCTGGTCCAGGGCCCGGATGAGCCCCTCTCCCAGGTCCCGCCGGGCCAGGATGGCCCCCAGGGGCAGGGGCAGGCCCGTTTCCCCTTCCCACCACTCCCCCAGGTCCAGAAGCTTCACCAACCCGTACTGGGGATAGGTGAAGCGGCTTTCGTGAATGATGAGGCCCGCCTCCACCTCCCCCTGGGCCACCAGGGGCATGATCCGGTCGTAGCGCACCTCCACCGGCACAAACCCCTCCGCATACAGGGAAAGGAGCAAAAAGGCCGTGGTGTTGCGCCCGGGAATGGCCACCCGCGCCCCCTCGAGGCTCCCCAAGGGCTTCTTGGCCACCACCAAAGGGCCCACCCCCCTTCCCAAGGCTCCCCCGCTCCGCAAGGCCACATACTGGTCCCGCACCCGCCCGTAGGCGGCGTAGGAGAGCTTGGTCAGGGGTAGCCTCCCCTCCAAAGCCCAGCGGTTTAGGGTCTCCACGTCCTCCAAAACCGCCTCCACGGGGAGAGGGCTTTCCACCCGGCCATGGGTCAGGGCGTAGAAGATGAAGGTGTCGTTGGGGCAGGGGGAGTAGCCCAGCTTAAGAACCCGCGCTTCCATAAAGCCTACTGTACCCCCTTGAGGGCCCGCTTGAAGAGCTCGGGGGCAAAGGCCTTGAGGGCCCTTAAGAACCCCGTGGCCCCCCGGGCCCGCCCCGGGATCACGTAGACCGGAACCCCCAGGCGCTCCGCCTCGAGGCGCACGGGCTCGGAGAAATCGTGGCCCACATAGCTGGAAACCACCATGAGGCCATGGGCCTTTTCCAGGCGGTTCTGGATACGCCTCAAGGCCTCCTTCCCCACCCCGGCGGTGTCCGCATCAAACCAGTCCACCTTGAGGCCCCGGGCCTCGAGGAGGGGCACAAGCCGGCTCCGAAGTTGGGTGTGCCCCCCCACCACCAGCAGGTGCTCCCCGTGGAACTGGGGCAGGCCCTCCTCCAAGAGCTCCTCCCTGGTCTCGGGTGGGGCCTTCGGGCTTTCCCCCAGGGCCTCCAGGCCCCGGCTCACCGCCTTAAGCTCCTCCAGGTAAAGGGAAAGGCTCTCGTCGTGGGGCCTGAGGAAAAGGAGGTTTCTCAGGACCTCCCGGGCGAGGGCCAGGTCCTTCTCCCGGTAGAGGGCCACCTCCAAGGCCTTCTGCCAGTACTCCGCCGCCTTCCCCCAGTTGCCCTGGGCCTCATAGTGCTCCGCCAGGTCAAAGAGCACCTCCAGGGCCTGGGGGTCAGCCCCCAGCTCCTGCAGCAAGAGCCTTTCCACCTCCTCCCCCCGCCCCTCGGCATACAGGGCTGCCAGGTACTGCCCCCGCACCTCCGAGGCCTCGGGGCTCTCCCGAAAAGCGCGGGAAAGGCGGTAGGCCAAGGCCAGGAGCTCCAAGGGGGGCTTGGGCGTGCGGCCTAGGGCCTGGTAGAGGACGCTGAAGGCAGCCCAGGGACCCTCCAGCCTCTCCAAAAGGGTGAGGAGCCCCATGAGGTCCTCCTCGGCCACCTGGGAAAGCCCCGCATCCCGGGCCCGGGAGAGAAGCTCCCGGGCCAGGACCTCCTCGCCCCCCTCCAGGGCCTCCTGGGCCAGCTGGAAGAGGTAGGGGGCGGGGTAGGCCCTTAAGGCATGGGCCCGCTTGTGATCCCCCAGGACCTCCTTAAGGGGCCGCCCGAGGGCCCGCTTCACCTGGGCCAGGTGGTGGTAGGCCAGGCCCGCCACCTCCCCCTCTCCCCGCTCCGCCGCCCGCTCCAAATGGCGCAGGGCCTCCGGGTGGCGCCCCTCCCTTTCCCTCAGCATCCCAAGAAGCAGCAAGGCCTCAGGGATCTCCGCCCGGGCCAAGGCCTCGGTGAGGTAGGGCTCCACCGGCTTCAAGTCCTCCAGAGGCCCTACCTCCAGAGGGGAGCGCACCCTTAGGGCCACCAGGGCAAGCCCCAGGAAGCCCTCGGCCTCGTCCAGATCCGCAAGCCTCCGGGCATACCGTTCCGCTCGGGCAAAAAGCCCCTGGATCAGGGCCGCCTTCAAGCCAAGCCGGAGCATCTCCCGGGTCAGGAGGTTGGGGGCAAGATCCTCCACGAACTCCGCCCGGCGGCTCACCTCCGCCCACTCCCCTTCCCGGGCAAAGCGGCGCATGCGCTCCGTGATCCGCTCCAGGGCCTCCCGCACATACCCCTCCGCCTCGGGCAGGCCCGATTCCACAAACTGCCTAAGGGCATCCGCATACCGCCCCAGGCTCAGGTAGACCCGGCCCAGGTAGATGCGGTACCTTCCTCCCCTCCCGGCCAGGGCCTCGAGGCGGGGCCTAGCCCGCTCGTACTCCCCGAGCTCCACCAGCACCATGGCCCTTAGGTCCTCCGCCTCCTGGGAAAGGGCCCGCCTTAAGACCTCCTCCGCCTCGGCATAGCGGGAAAGGGCGAACAGGGCCCGCCCCCTCAGGTAGGCCGCCTCCCCTTCCACCCCCTCGGGCAGATGGGCCAGCACCTCCGCATACCGCCCCGCCTCCAAAAGGGCCCTCACCTCCGCCATGTCCACCTGGGCCAGGACGGGCACCCGCACGGGGGCCTCCTCCACCTCCTCCATCCCAGCCTCCAGGGGCCAGGCCGTTTCGTCCTCCGACAGGGCTTCGGGCCTTCTGGCCAGCACCAGAAAGTACTCCCCTTCCCCCACCCGCTCCACCTGATAAAACCCCAGGTGTCTTAGCCCCTCCTCCACCCCTTCCGGGCTCTTGCCAAGAAAGGGCCCGTGGCCGTAGACGAGAAGCCCCCCGGGCTTGAGAAGCCGGGCGAAGAGGGGCAGGCGGGCAAAGAAATGAAAATGTTTCCAGAAGGCGGGGGCCTCGAGGCGGCTTTCCAGCTCCTGGTCCACAAAGCCCTCGGGGAACACGGAAAGGAGAAGCACCGTGTCAAAGGGGGGAAGCTCCGCCTCCTCCGCCCAGGCGGCATGCCAGGCCACCTCCGGCACCCGCTTTTTCCCCACCTCCACCGCCTCCGCCACCCCGTCCAGGGCATGGAAGGCAAGCTCGGGGCGCTTCCTTTGCAAATACCCCACCAAGGCCCCGGTGAAGGCCCCCACCTCCAAAACCCTCCCCTCCAAGCGGGAAGGCACCTCCCGGGCGTAGAACTCCAAAAAGGGCAGGTGCATGCCGTAGACCAGGGCCTCCCCCTTGGGCACCTTGAGGATCTCCTGGTAGAAACTTCGCACCGCCTCCCTGCCGCCCCCCGAAAGGTAGGCCCGCCAGGCCTTGAGGAGGGGCTCCCGCTTGGCGGGGCTCCCCACCCGCTTGGCCAGCTCGGCCTCAAAACGCCCTGGGGACACCGGCCCCAAGACGCCAAACCGCTCCTTCAGGTAAAGCCTTAGCTCGTCGGGCATTTGCCGGAAGTCTACCAAAGGGAAGGGGGGTTGGTCCAGCCAAACCCCCCGCCCGGGCATAACCCCAAGCGGGGGATAACCCCTGCTCCCTAGGCGGGAACCTCCTGGGAAAAGAGGTCGGCGTAGCGCCGCTTGGCCCGCATGGGGGCCCGGTGCCACACGTAAGAGGCCAGGAGGGGGAAGGCCAAGGTGGCCTCGGCAAACACCATCTGGGAAAGGGCGGCGTCCACCTTGCCCCAGCTTTGGGCCTCGGAGAGGGTGGAGCCGGAAAGCCCCCCATCCCGTTCATCGGCCACGGTGATCTGGATGGCGTACTTGTGCATCTCCACCTGGTGGCCCAAGACCTCCGCGGCCACCACGATGTCCTGGGCGAAGTTCTTGGGCACCCCGCCTCCCAGCATCACCAGGCCCGTGGTGCCGGCTTTCAGCTTGATCTCGGTGAGCTCGCGGAAGTCGGCCACGGAGTCGATGGTCACGTGGGCCTTGGGGTTTTTCACCTGGTGGTAGACCAGGCCGAACCCCGCGGAGGAGTCGGAGAAGGCGGGGACGAAGATGGGCACCCCCTCCTCATAGGCAGCCCGGACGATGCTCTTCTCCCCCAGGCCCCTTTCCGCCAGGTAGCGGCCCATGTGCCAGATGAACTCCCGGCTGGAGTAGGGGCGGGGCCTCAGGGAGTCGGCGATCTCGGCGATGGTGTAGTCGGTGTGGCGCAGTTCCTCCTCGTCGATGTAGGTATCGTAGATGCGGTCGATCCAAAGCTGCCTTAGGGTTTCGTCGTCGGCCCTGGGGTCCCCCTGGTAGTGGCGGTGGCCTAAAGCCTCAAAAAAGTCCTGGTCCACGATGTTGGCCCCGGTGGCCACGATGGCGTCCACCAAGCCCTTCCGGATGAGGTCGTGGATGATGAGGCCCTGGCCCGCGGATACCAGGCTCCCCGCCAGGGTGAGGATGACGGCGGCATCGTCCTCCAGCATCTTGAGGTAGATCTCCGCCGCCCGGTGGAGGTTTCGGGCCTGGAAGGCAGTTTTGCCCATGGCCTCGAGGATGGGCCCGGCGTCAAAGGCCTTGATGTCAATGGGAACCACGGGCGTAGAGAGGAGTTCCTTCTTCTCCATCCTTCTCCTTTCTACGCGGGGTGGGCGTCGGGCGGCTCCCCCCTTGTTCGCGCCCCCTGCCTTGGGGCAGGACCCACAGTATACCACCCCCGGCGATGGGGGGGTAGGTCTCCAGGGGCCCTTCCACCTCCTCCTCCAGCCCCACCACCCTTTCCCCCACCGCCAGGAGCCAGACCTCCTCCAGGGGAATGCCCAGCTTCTCCAGGGCTTCCTTGGGCGTCTTGGCCTCCACCTCGAGGACCTCCCCAAACCGCCTGAGGTCGCCATGCAGGAGCACCCGCATCAATACCCCTCCCGCACCACATTCCTAAGGGGCTCCCCCCGGAGGTACCGCCCCACCTGCTCCGCCAAAAACCGGGCCGCCCGGCGGTGGAAACCCTGGGAAAGCCCGGCCACATGCGGGGTGATGAGGACCCCCGGGGCCTGCCAAAGGGGGTGGTCTTGGGGCAGGGGCTCGGGGTCGGTAACGTCCAAGGCCGCCCGAACCCTTCCCTCCCCCAGCGCCTCCAGCAGGGCCCCCGTGTCCACCACCGGCCCTCGGCCGGCGTTGACCAAAAGGGCCCCCGGCTTCATCCAGGAAAGGAAATCCCGCCCCACCAGCCCCCGGGTCTCGGGGGTGAGGGGGAGGAGGACCACCACGGCATCCGCCTGGGGCAGGAGGTGGGGGAGGTCCTGGGGGGTGTAGACCCCAGGGCGGGCGTGCCTGGCCACGGGAAGCACCTCCACCCCAAAGGCCCTAAGCCTCTCCTCCACCGCTTTCCCGATGGAACCGTAGCCCAGAAGAAGCACCTTCCTGCCCTCGAGGTCGGCCAGGACCTTGGGAGCCCAGCGCCCCTCCCCCTGGGCCTGGAAAAAGCCAGGGAGGTCCTTAAGGAGGGCCAAGAGGGCCATCACCACCCACTCCGCCACGGGCACATCGTGGATGCCCGAGCCATCGCAAAGCACCACCCCCTCTGGCACCAGGGGCAGGATCCAGTCCACCCCGGCGGAAAGGGTCTGGACCACCTCGACCTCCACCCTTTCCAGCACCCGCCGCACCACCTCCTCGTGGCCAAAGGGAGGCAGGAAGAAGTCCACCGCCTCGGGCCAAGGCTCGTCCAGGTAATGCACCTCCACCCCCTCGGGCAAGAGGGCGAAGACCTCCTCCCTAAGCCTTGGGCTCAAGAGGCGCACGCTAGCCTTCGAGCTGCCCACGGGTCACCTCCATGTACACGTCCTCCCTACCCTGAGGCCCCGGACCCAGGCCCACCTGGCGAAAACCCGCCTTCTCAAAGGCCCGCCTGGCCCTAAGGTTGTGGGCGAAGGTGCGGAGCTTTACCCGCTTAAGCCCCAAGGGGCCGAAGGCGTAGGCCAGGGCCGCCCGCACCGCCTCCGTGCCATAGCCCTGGCCCCAGCGTTCCTTCCGCCCGATGAGGATGCCCAAGGTGGCGTCCTCCGGGGTGAGGTCGTATAGCTCCAGGGTACCCAGGTACTCCCCCCTCTCGTCCAGGATGACAAAGGACAGGCGGTCCTTCCGGCGCATCTCCGCCAGGACGAAGCGTTTGAAAAGCCAGAAGGGGGAGCGCAAGGGACTCGAGCCGTTCCACTCCGCCACCTCGGGGTCGCGGAAGGTCTCGTAAAGCCCCTTCCACTCCTCCTCGGTGAGCCCCGCGCTGAAGGGCTTCAGGGTCACACGGCCATAGCGGGGCCAGTCCACGGGAATAGCCTAACGGAGGCTAGGGGTAAAGCCCCCTGAGGGCCCGGGCCTCGAGGACCCGGGTGGCGGCCACCACATAGGCCGCTGTGCGCAGGGGAATCCTCTTCTCCTGGCTCACCTGCCACACCGCCTCAAAGGCATTCCTAAGGACCCGCTCCAAACGGGCGTTAATCTCCTCCTCCGTCCAGAAGTAGGAGTTGAAGTCCTGTACCCACTCAAAGTAGCTCACCGTGACGCCCCCGGCGTTGGCGATCACATCGGGCACCACCAGGACCCCCTTCTCCAAGAGGATGTCGTCGGCGGCCGGGGTGGTGGGGCCGTTGGCCCCCTCGGCGATGATCCTGGCCTGGATCCGCCAGGCGTTTTGCTCGGTGATCTGCTTCTCCAAAGCCGCGGGGATGAGAAACTCCGTGGGCACCGCCCAGAACTCCGGGTTGGGCAGGGGCTCGGCCTTAGGGTAGCCCCGCACCCCCCCGTACTCCGCCACGTGCCGGAGAAGGTCGTAGGGGTCTATGCCCGCCTCGTTGTAGATGGTGCCCGTGTAGTCCTGGACGGCGATGATCCGGGCCCCGTGGTCGTGGAAGACGCGGGCGGCGGCATTGCCCACGTTGCCGAAGCCCTGGAGGATGACCCGGCTTCCCTCTATGGGAAGGCCTATCTTCTCCGCCGCGGCCCTGGCGGTGACGAACACCCCCCGGCCCGTGGCGTCCCGCCTTCCTAAGGAACCTCCCAGGGCGATGGGCTTCCCCGTCACCACCCCGGGCACGGTGCGGCCCACGTTCATGGAGAAGGTATCCATCATCCAGGCCATCTCCCGCTCCCCGGTGTTCACATCGGGAGCAGGGATGTCCCGATCCGGTCCCAAAAGGATCCCGATCTCCGAGGTGTAGCGGCGGGTCAGGCGCTCAAGCTCCGCCGGGGAAAGCTTCTTGGGGTCCACCCGAATGCCCCCCTTGCCACCCCCATAGGGCAGACCCACCGCGGCGTTCTTAATGGTCATCCAGGCGGCTAGGGCCATCACCTCGGAAAGGGTCACCTCGGGATGATACCGCACCCCACCCTTGGCCGGCCCCCGGGCGGTGTTGTGGTGGACCCGGTACCCCTCAAAATGGGCCACGGTGCCGTCGTCCAGGTGGATGGGCACATCCACGATGAGGACCCGCTTGGGCCTCTTAAGGCTTTCCGCCAAGGGGGCATACCGCCCCAGGTAGGGGACCACCCGGTCCACCTGCTCCACGAAGATCTCCCAAGGACCACCGTCCTTGCCCAGGTAGGAAAGGGGTTCGCTCTTCATAAACGCTCCTTCTAAGGATAAACGCCTCTTAGCCGCGTGGCCTCGTTCACCCGCTCCAAGGCCAGGACCATGGCCCCGGTGCGCAGGTCGGTGGCAAGGGACTCGGCCCTATCGCACACCTCGGCCACCGCCCTGGCCACGCTCTTGGCGAAGCTCTGCCGCACCTCCTCCTCGCTCCAGAAGAACATGTTAAGGTCTTGTACCCACTCTAGGTAACTTGCCAGAAGCCCCCCGCCCCCCGTGAGGAGGTCCGGCACCACCAGGACTCCCTTGCCCAGGAGGTAGGCCTCCCCCTCGAGGGTCAGGCCAAAGTTGGCGGCCTCCAGCACCGCCTTAGCCCGCACCGCCTTGGCCGTCTCCCCGTCCAGGGCCCCCTCGATGGCCGCCAGGACCAGGTAGTCCACCTCCAAGGCGAAAAGCTCCTCCGGGGAAAGGTCGTACCGGGGAAGCTCCCCCGTGGCCTCGTAGCGGCGCAGGACCTCGGCCACATCAAGCCCCTCCTCCTGGTACATGGCCCCCCGGGCCGTGGACACCGCCACCACCCTCAGGCCCATCTCCTGGGCATGGAGGGCGAAGCTTCCCCCCACCTGGCCAAAACCCTGCACCGCCACCTTGGTCCCCTTAAGGGGAAGCCCCCGGCGCCCAGCGAGCTCCCTGAGCACCAAGGCCACCCCGAGCCCAGCGGCGTCGTCCCGGCCCTCGCTTCCCCCCAGGGCGTGGGGCTTGCCCGTCACCACCCCCGGAACCGTGGAGCCCACGGTCATGGAGTAGGTGTCCATGATCCAGGCCATCACCTGCTGGTCGGTCCCCAGGTCGGGGCCCAAGACGTCGATGTCGGGCCCGATCAGGTTGACCAGCTCGGCGGTGTAACGGCGCACCAGCCGTTCCAGCTCCCTGGGGGAAAGGAGCCTGGGGTCGGCGGCAATCCCCCCCGCAGCCCCGCCAAAGGGGAGATCGTAAACAGCGGCCTTCAGGGTCATCCAGGCGGCCAAGCCCGCGGTCTGGCCCAGGGTTACCTTAGGGTGAATCCTCACCCCGCCCTTGGCCGGCCCCCGAGCGATGTCGTGCACCACCCGGTAGCCCTGGAAAACCCGCACCTTGCCGTCATCCATGACCACGGGTAGGGAAACCGTCACCAGGCGCTTGGGGTGGGCCAGGTACTCCACCGTGGTGGGGTGGATCGCCGCCACCCGCAAAGTCTTTTCTAAGCGCTCCAGGAAGGCCTCCCAAAGGCCTGGGTCCTCCGGAGGCCGGTAGGCGGGAAGGCTCATACCATCACCGAAGGGGATTATACCCCGCTTGGGGAAGGACAGCCGCCCCGCCCCACCTCAGGAAAGGCGCTCGGCCTCCCTTAGGGCCAGGGCCTCGAGGGCCTCCTTATAGGGGGAAGGGGGAAGGGGCTTTAGGGCCGCGGCAGCCATAAGGGCCCTCTCCCGGATACGCCTTTCCACCTCCTCCGCCACCCCGCTTTCCCGGGCCAGGGCACGCAGGCGGTCCAGATCCCCCTCTTCCCTTCCCTTGCGCCTCAGGACCTCCCGCACCTCGGGGAAGCGCTCCATGAGGAGAAGGGTGATGAGGGTGGCCTTCCCCTCCCGCACATCCCCGCCCACGGGTTTGCCCAAGGCCTCAGGGGTCCCCATGAGGTCCAGGTAATCGTCCCGCATCTGGAAGGCTTGGCCGTAGTGGAGGCCAAAGCGGGCCAAGGCCTCCCGCACCTCCCCATCCACCCCCTTGAGAAGGGCGGGGCCTTCCGTGCTGAGTTCCATAAGCACCGCCGTTTTGGCGGTGATGATGCGCTCGTAGTTGTCCAGGGAGTAGTCCTCCAAAGCCGCCACCTGGAACTGCAATACCTCCCCTTCGCTCAAGGTCTTGGCCACCTGGGCGAAGCGCTCCACCAGCTCCATCCTTCCCGTTTTGGCGATCACGTGGAGGAGCCGGGAAAGGAGAAAGTCCCCCGACAACACGGAAACCGCGTTGCCGTACCGGCGGAAGGCGGCCTCCTTGCCCCGGCGGGTTTCCGCATCGTCGATGAGGTCGTCGTGGAGAAGGGTGGCGGAGTGCAACAACTCCACCGCCAGGGCCAGCTCCATCTCAAAGGGAGCTCCCCCAAGGGCCCTCGAGGCCAAGAAGACCAAGCGGGGGCGGATGCGCTTCCCCCCCGCCGCCACCAGGTCCTGATGGATGAGGCGGACAAAGAGGACGTCGGACTGCACCAGCTCCGAAAGGGCCTCCTCAAAGCGGAGGAGGGGGGCCTCGAGGTCGGGTAGAACCACCACGCCCCCCAGTATAGCCCTAGGGCCCCAGGGCAACCCGGGGCCCAGGCTGCACTCCCTCTACGGCTGGTAGTTCAGCCTAACACCGTTGGTGAAGGTTTCTCCTCCCGTGTAGTAAACCCGCGCCGTAATTACCCTGTCACCCGACTTGGCGGGGTCATGGCCCGGCACCGGCTGAGAGGTATCCCAAACATACACGTAAACCTGGGAACCATCCGCGGCAATCTGCTGGGTAGCCGTCCCGGCCAGTTGGCCATTGATGTACACATCCACCTGATTAATAGTCACCCCGGGCGGTAACGTCCCGTTAACGCCCACGGTAACCGTCACGATCTCGCGCCCCGCTCCTGGACCCACCGCATCACCATCAGCTGGGGTCGTAATTACAAACACCGACGCTATCTCAACGGGAACAATAGCCTCCGCTACACCCCCACCCACATCCTCTACCACGACCTTCAAAAGGTAGCTACCGGGCGTGACCCGCAGAATGTCCCACTCCAAGCTATACACGTTCCCAGAAACCGTCGGAGTGCCAGGAATCTTGGTCCAGCTATTCCCATCAGGACCGAAGTAGAAGTCCACGCGGTTAATAACCCTAATGACCCTAACTTCAGCCCGAAGCGTGACAAATCCCGCCAACTTTTGATTCGCTCCGGGGCTCAACCAAACCACGGTTGGCGCATTGGCCACCGTCACCCCAAGGGTGGCCTCCGCAGCATTGCCCGCACCGTCCACCGCCCG
>NZ_JAKTNU010000024.1 GCF_022760955.1 Thermus neutrinimicus | reverse complement strand
AAGGCGCGGAAGTCCCTTGGGGTTATGCCCTATGGAGGTTTTGACGTGTACATAGCCCTAGAGGTATAGGAGGTCGGGTATGCGTCAGGGCTTTTTCGCCTTGCTGACCGCCGATCCCCTTCGGGGAGCTCTTCGCCCGGTGGAGGCCAGGCTCTTGGAGGAGGCCCGGGGGGAGGCCCTTTTCCTGGTGCCCTACCCCT
Source organism: Thermus neutrinimicus (assembly GCF_022760955.1). Taxonomy (NCBI): domain Bacteria; kingdom Thermotogati; phylum Deinococcota; class Deinococci; order Thermales; family Thermaceae; genus Thermus; species Thermus neutrinimicus. The sequence continues at coordinate 13,515 of NZ_JAKTNU010000024.1, read as the reverse complement.
TGCGGGACCTGGCGGAGGCCTGGCGGCTGGCCTACCGGAGCCTGGGCCTGAGGCGGGGGAGGGTCTTTTACCTCAGGCGGCGGGAAGAGGCCTTTGACCCCGAGGTGGCCCAGGCGGTGGCGGCGAGCCCCCTGGTGCTTTTGGCCGCCGAGGGGCTGCCGGAGTTTTTGGATCTCATCCGGGGAAGCCTCCTTCTCCAGGCCCTTTTGGAGGTCCACCGCCAGGGGGGTGGGGTGGTGGCCTTGGGGGAGGCGGCCGGACTTTTGGGTGAGGCGGCCTTTTACTCCCTGGAGGGGGAGGTTAGGGCCGCCTTGGGCCTGGCCCTCTTGAAGGGGCTGGCCCTCCTCCCCCGGGTGGAGGAACGGGGGCGGTTTTTGGCCCTCTCCCGCCTGGTGGCCGACAACCCCGACCTGGTGGGCCTGGGCCTTTTGGAGAACACCGCCCTTCGCCTCCTAGGGGGCCTGGGGGAGGTCTGGATGGGAGGGGTGACCCTGGTGGACGCCGGGGGGGCGGAGTACACGGGCCGGGGGGTCAAGGGGCTCAAGGTGGATGTGCTCTCGGCGGGGGAGCGCTTCCCCCTCCCTGCCCTTTAGAGGAGCCCTATGCCCTCGGGGCGGGTGCATGAGGCCATCAACCTGACGCTCCTGGGCGGGGGGGCGCTGGCCTACCTGGCCTACGGGGGCTCCCCGGAGGACCCCCGGGGTTTGGCCTTCGCTCTGGCCTATCTGGCAGGCACCTTTCTCCTCTCCCCCGACCTGGACCTGGCGGAGAAGGGCACGCGGTCCCAGCGCCGCTGGGGCCTTTTGGGCCTTCTCTGGCGTCCTTACGGCTGGCTTTTCCGCCACCGGGGGCTTTCCCACACCTGGGTGCTGGGGCCCTTGACCCGCCTGGGGTACGTGGTGGGCCTCCTCTTGGCCCTGGGGTTCCTGGCCCAGGGGCTTGCCAAGCACCTGGGGATGGGGTTTTCCCTAAAACTTCCCTCCTGGCCCTGGGAGGTGTGGGGCTTCGCCCTTTTGGGCTACTACCTTTCCCAGTGGCTCCACCTGGTGGCGGACGGCATCTGGCCCGACCACGACCTCAAGCGCTTGCGGCGGCCAAGGTGAGGTGGTTTACATACCTATCCCGGCTAGGGTAAACAATAGAGGCATGCTAAAGCCACGGATAGGGGTAGTGGGTCTCTTGCTTCTGGGCCTGGCTTTTGCGGTGCAGCCGGGCCAGCGCCTGCCCGAGTTTGCCCTTTTGGATCCCAAGGGGAACCTCGTCACCCCCGCCACCATGAGGAAGCCCGCGGTCATCGTCTTCTGGGCCAGCTGGTGCCCGGTGTGCAAGGCGGAGTTCCCAGGGCTCCACCAGGTGGCGGAGGAAACCAAGGTGCCCTTCTACGTGATCAGCCGGGAGCCCAAGGACACCAAGGAGGTGGTGCTGGAGTACATGAGGGCCTTTCCCCGGTTCATTCCCTTGCTGGCCTCGGACAAGGACCGGCCCCACGAGGTGGCCAACCGCTTCAAGGTGGTGGGCCAGCCCTGGACCTTCGTGGTGGACGCCGAGGGCAAGGTGGTGGCCCTGTTCGCCGGGCGGGCTGGGCGAGAGGCCTTGCTAGACGCCCTCCTCCTGGCCGGGGTGGAGCTGCCATAGCGCCGCTTTGCGCGCCTCGCCTTCGGGAAGGAGCCGGAGGAGGAGATCGGCCTCCAGGACTTCTGGGTCTCCCCATTCCACCACAAGGAGGCGGGCTTCCTCTCGGGCCGCTGCCAGCTGGGGCAGAAGGGCCCTTTGGTCCTCTAGGCGGTAGAGATCCGCATGGATCAGGGGGCCTTCGGGGGTGGGGTAGGTGTGGATCAAGGTGTAGCTGGGGCTCGTCACCCTTCCCCTAAAGCCCAAGGCCTCGGCCAGGAAGCGGACGAAGGTGGTCTTGCCCGCGCCCAAGGGGCCTTGCAGGACCACCAGGGCCCCCGGGGGGAAAAGGGCTAGGGCTTCCCGGGCCAAGGCCTGGGTGTCCTCGAGGGTCTCGAGGGTGCGCTCTAGGAGAAGCCGCATAAAGGAAAAAGGCCCCTTTAGGGCCTCTTTGGTGCCGGGAGCGGGACTTGAACCCGCACGCCCTTGCGGGCACCACCCCCTCAAGATGGCGTGTCTACCAGTTCCACCATCCCGGCAGGGTGCGCCTCACGCGCAAGCTTTAGTTTAGCAAAAGCCTTCTCCTTGTCAAGGTTGGCCGGGGTTGGGGACATTTGTCCCTTGCCTTTTCCGTTAGGGTACCTATGAGAAGAGCTTGCTAAAGGGTAGGCACGGGTAGAGCCCATTCGCTTATGAAAGAACCCACGCCCCTTGATTGACCCCTTGCCCTTTTGCCCGTAGCCTTGGCCCTTAAGACCGGAGGTGGCATGCGGCGGCGCAACCGATGGGTAAAAACCTTCTTCTGGGGAACGGTTCTAGGGGTGTTCGCCCTGCTGGTGGTGGTCTTTTCCGGGGTGGCGGTGGGGGCCTTCGAGTACCGCACCCAGCCCGTGGAACAGCCCGTGCCCTTCAGCCACGCCTTTCACGCCGGGGGGTTGGGGCTTTCCTGCCGCTTCTGCCATTCCAGCGTGGAGCGGGCAGCCTACGCAGGCCTGCCCCCCACGGAGACCTGCATGACCTGCCATACCTTTATCAAGCCCGATAGCCCCAACCTGGCCCTGGTGCGGCGAAGCTGGGAAACCGGGGAGCCTTTGCGCTGGAACCGGGTCATCAACCTGCCGGACTTCGTCTACTTCCACCACGGGGCCCATGTGGCCAAGGGGATAGGGTGTGCCGAGTGCCACGGACGGGTGGACCAGATGGCGGTGGTCCGCCAGCCCCAGGCCTTCACCATGAAGTTCTGCCTGGACTGCCACCGCCAGCCTGAAGCCCACCTCAGGCCCAAGGAGCAGGTTTTCAACATGGCCTACACCCCGGATCCCGAGCTGGGCAAGAAGCTGAAGGAGATCTACCAGGTGCGCTCGGCGGAGGCCCTTACCAGCTGCAACACCTGTCACCGCTAGGAGGCTTCATGAAGGAACGGCGCGGTTATGAAGAGGCTTTGGAACGGGAGCTCTTCCGGGAGGAGTTTCCCTTTGGCCCGGTGACCCGGAGAGGGTTTTTGGCCTTGGGACTTTTATCCCTTGCCGCCTGTACCCCGGTGGTGCGGCGGAAGGGGGTACCCTACGTGCGCCAGCCGGAATGGGTGGTGGAGGGAGGGGAGGCGGAGTTCGTCACCGCCCTGGCCCACGCCGGCTTTGCCGAGCCGGTGCGGGTGAAGGTCTACCAGGAAAGGCCCCTCTTCATGGCCCCTTTGGAGAGGGCCATGAGCCCCTATCCCCTGGCAGGCCTCTACGCCCTCTACGACCCAGCCCGCCAGGGTAAGGCCCCGGATTGGGAGGGGTTCTATGCCGCCTGGGGGCGGGCCTTGGCGGAGGGGGAAACCCTCCTGGTCTTGCCCCGCACCACCTCCCCGAGGCTCGAGGGCTTGCTGGAAAGGGCCCAGGCCCGTTTCCCCAACCTCCGGGTGGCCCGGTTTGAGGCCTGGAGCCTGGAGAACATCTATCTGGGGGCGGAGGTGGCCTTTGGGCAAAGGGCCTGGCCCGTCTACGCCCCGGAGGAGGCGGAAACCGTTCTCCTCCTGGACGTGGAGGCGCACGAGCACCCGGCGGGCTACCTCTGGTGGGAGGCCCTAAGCCGCAGGCGCCTTCCCCCCATGAACCGCATCTACGCGGTGGAAAGCGGGGCCAGCCTCCTGGGAAGCATGGCCGACCACCGCCTGCCCTTAAAGCCTAGCCAGGTGGAGGCCTTCCTCCTGGCCTTGGCCCAGAGCCTGGGGGTGGTCCAGGGAACCCCGGCCTCGGATTACGGAGGGTTCCTTTCCGCCCTGGCCGAGGACCTGAAGCGGGGTGGGGTGGTCCTGGCCGGGCCCCAGCTTTCCCCGGGGGCTCAGGCCCTGGCCATGGCCATCAATCAGGCCCTTAGGGCCCCGGTGCGCTATGTGGAGCCCCCGGAGAGGGAGGCGGCCACCCCCAGGGCCTTCCTGCAGGCCGAGGGGGCCGAGCGCCTGGTGTGGGCGGCGGAGGGCCCCTTGCCCAACCTCTCGGGCAAGGCTTTTTCCGCGGCGCTTTCCCTGTATCCCCACAAGGGGGCTTCCTGGAGCCTGCCCTTGGCCCATCCCCTCGAGGCCTCGGGCCAGCACCGGGATGCCGAGGGCCGGCTTTGGCCCAGCCAGGCCCTTATCCAGCCCCTGTGGGGGGGGAAGAGCCTGGAGGAGGTGTTGGCGGGGCTTTTAGGGGAGGAGCTTCCCGCCCTTTCCCCAGAGGAGAAGCGGGCCCTGGTGGAGGGAAGGCCCTTGGCGGAGGCCCGGCAGCTGGCCGTGGAGGTTCGCCCAGGCCTGGAAGGCCGCCTTCCTCCCTTGCGGCAGGAGGCCCCCTTGGAGCTCACCCTGCGCCCCGACGCCAGCCTCTACGACGGCCGCTACCGGGACAATCCCTATTTGCAGGAGCTTCCCAGGCCCCTGAGCCGCCTGGTCTGGGACGGGGCCTTGCTCCTTAGCGAGGAGGATACCGAGGCCTTGGGTCTTCTTGCGGACATCCGGGCCCGGGAGCGGCGGGCAGATCCCAAAAGGCCCCTCCTCCGCGTCCAGGCCTCGGGCAAGGAGGCCCTCCTTCCCCTCTGGCCCCTTCCCGGCCTGGCTAAGGGGAGCGGGGTGGCCCCCCTTTCCCACTTCTTTCACCCCGAGGGCGTGGTCTGGCCTGTGGAGGTTTCCCCCACGGGCCGGGACTACCCCTTGGTCTCCACCCAGTACCACGGGTATCTGGGGGAGGTGGAGGCGGTGAAGGTCATGGAGGAGGCCAAGGCCCTTAAGGCCGAAGCCCACGAGGAGAAGCGGATCTCCTTCTACCCCCCTTGGCCCCAAGGGGAGCACGCCTGGGCCATGACCGTGGACCTAAGCCGCTGCCTGGGGTGCGGGCTTTGCACCCTGGCCTGCCAGGTGGAGAACAACATCCCCGTGGTGGGCAAGGAGGAGGTGCAAAAGGGGCGGGAGATGCACTGGATCCGCATCGACCGCTACTTCGCCGAGGAAGGGGTGGTGCACCAGCCGGTGATGTGCCAGCACTGCGAGAAGGCGCCTTGCGAGGCGGTGTGCCCCGTGGCGGCCACGGAGCACTCCAGCGAGGGCCTGAACCTCATGGTCTACAACCGGTGCGTGGGCACCAAGTACTGCTCCGCCAACTGCCCCTACAAGGCCCGGCGCTTCAACTTCTTCCCCTACGGGGAGGCCTTTGTGGGCAAGGGGGACCCCCGCCGGGCAAAGGAAAGCCCCCTGGCCCTCCTCTTAAATCCCGAGGTGACGGTGCGCAGCCGCGGGGTGATGGAAAAGTGCACCTACTGCGTGCAGCGCATCGAAAGCACCCGGGCCAAGGCGGCCATGGAGGGGAGGAAGATCCGTACCGGGGAGGTCAAGACCGCCTGCCAGGAGGTCTGCCCGGGGAAGGCCATCCACTTCGGGGACCTTCTCGACCCTGAGGACCCCATCCAGGCCCACCGTAAGGAGGGGCGACACTACGCCCTCTTGGAGGAGGCCAACACCTGGCCCCGCACCACCTACCTGGCCCACCTGAAAAACCCTAATCCCAAGCTGAAGGAGGGGAAGCATGGCGCATAAGGAACCCCATCCCGACCACGACCTGATCCAGGGGGAGTGGACGGAGAAAACCTTGGTGGAAAAGCTTCTGGAACCAGTGGAGAAGCCAGCCCCCAGGCCCTGGAAGGTGGTCTTGGCCGTGGGGGGGGCTCTGACCCTGGCTTGGCTATACAGCCTTTTCGTCACCTTCGTGAAGGGCCTCGGCACCTGGGGCATCAACCAGCCCGTGGCCTGGGGGTTTGACATCGTGCACTTCGTCTGGTGGATCGGCATCGGCCACGCCGGGACCCTGATCAGCGCCATCCTGGTCCTCATGCGCCAGAACTGGCGGGACTCCTTGAACCGGGTCACCGAGGCCATGACCCTGTTTGCGGTGTTGGCGGCGGCCACCTATCCCCTCATCCACATGGGCCGTCCCCAGCTCTTCTACTGGGTGATGCCCTACCCCACCCACATGGCCCTATGGCCCCAGTACAAGAGCCCCCTTTCCTGGGACGTGCTGGCCATCATGACCTACCTCACCATCTCCACCCTCTTCCTCTACCTGGGCCTGATCCCCGACCTGGCCCTTTTGCGGGAGAGGAGCAAGGGCTGGCGGCGGAGGCTTTACGGCTGGCTCTCCTTGGGCTGGACGGGGAATGCCGTCCACTGGCAGCGCTATAGGGCGGTATACGTGCTTCTGGCGGGCCTGGCCACCCCGGTGGTGATCTCCGTGCACTCGGTGGTGAGCATGGATTTCGCTTACGGTTTGGTGCCGGGCTGGCACCTCACGGTCTTCCCCCCCTTCTTCGCCTCCGGGGCCATCTACTCGGGCTTCGCCATGGCCCTTACCCTGATCATCCCCCTCAGGAAGTGGTACCGGCTGGAGGGGGTGATCACCGAGCGCCACCTGGACTGGATGGCCAAGGTGACCCTGGCCAGCGGCCTTGGGGTGGCCTACATCTACCTTTTGGAGATCTTCATCGCCTGGTATGCGGGAGAGCCCGCAGAGTGGGCGCAGCAGCTTTGGCGCATGACCGGGCCCTACGCCCCCTACTACTGGGCCATGATGCTCATCAACGTGGTCCTCCTTCAGACCCTCTGGTTCCCCCGCTTCCGGAAGAACCTAAGCTGGCTTTTCATCTTTTCCATCCTGGCCAACGTGGGGATGTGGCTGGAGCGTTTCGTGATCGTCGTCATCAGCCTTTCCCACGACTTTGTTCCCGGCAACTTCCACCTCTACTACCCCACCTGGGTGGACTGGACCCTCTTCCTCGGGACCATCGGCTTCTTCCTCTTTGGCCTTTCCCTTTTCATCCGCATCTTCCCGCCCATTGCCGTGGCGGAGATGGTCCACCTGTTCCACCGCCTGCGAAAGCACTAGGAGGGGCCCATGCTGTATGGACTCATGGCCTACTTTGACTCGGCGGAAAGGCTTTTAGAGGCCTTAAGGGTGCTCAAGGAAAGGGGATACCGCCGCCTCGAGGCCCTCACCCCAAACCCCGTGGAGGGGATCGAGGAGGTCCTGGAGGGGGATGGGCGGATTCCCTGGATCGCCTTTGGCTTGGGGGTTCTGGGGGTGGGCCTGGGGCTTTTCCTGCAGATCTACACCACCCTGGACTACCCCCACAACGCCGGGGGCAAGCCCCTTTTGGGTTGGCCCGCCTTCATCCCCGTGACCTTTGAGCTCACCATCCTCACCATCACCGTGGGGATCTTCCTCTTCCTCCTGTACATGAACGGCCTTCCCCTGGCCGCCCATCCCGCGGTGAAGGCCAAGGAGTACGTGCGGGTCCTTCTGGACGAGTACGGGGTCTTCGTTTACGCCACGGACCCCCGGTTCGACCTGGAGAGCACCAAGGCCCTGCTTCGGGAACTGGGGGCGGAGGTGGAGGAGGTGCGGCGTGGCTAGGTGGCTTCTTCTCCTGCTCCCCCTCCTTTCCGCCTGCGGCTGGATGTGGGACCAGCCCAAGGTGACGCCCTTCCGGGAAGCCCCCTTGCAGGTCCAGGTGGCCCCGGAACGGGTGCGCTTCGGGGAGAACCTGAACCTGGAGGTGCGCACTGGGCTTAAGCCGGAGGGGGGGTTTTCCGAAAACCCCTACGCCTTCACCGACGGGGAGCTTTTGCGGGGCAAGGCCCTTTACCGCTCCTTTTGCGCCATCTGCCACGGGCTAAACGGGGAAGGGGATGGGCGGGTGATCCCCCTGGGGATGCCCAAGCCCCGCTCCTTCCTGGACCCAGGGGTGAAGGCCATGCCCGAGGGCTACTTCTACTTTGCGGCCACCAACGGGTTTGGCCGCATGCTCTCCTACAAAAGCCGCATCCCGGAGAGGGAGCGCTGGCTCATCGCCCGCTACATCAAGCGGTGTCTGCAGGAGGAGGCCTGCCCTTTGGAGGTGATCAATGCAGAGGTCTATTGAGGCAAGCCGTTCGGGTTTCCTTTTCCTGGGCCTAGTTCTTTACGCCCTGGCCTTTCTCTTTGGGGCTCCGGCCGCTTACTTTCCCTATGCCTTTTTCCTCCTCCTCTTCTTGGGAGCTTTTCTGGTTCTCCTCTTGCACAACGCCCTGAGCAGCCGTTGGGGGATTCCCCTAGAACCCTACCTCTATCCCCTGGCCCGCCTCCTTCCCCTCATGGGGCTTTTGGGCCTGCCCTTCTTCCTCTTCCTGCCGGAGCTTTTCCCCTGGGCCCGGCCCGGGGCCGCCTTGGACCCCATCCTGGCCCACCGCTCGGGGTACCTGAACGCCCCCTTCATGCTCCTTCGCTACGTCCTCTTCTTCACCCTCTTTTCCTGGATTCTCCTGAAGCTGAAACCCGGGGAGCACCGGGCGGAGGTGGGGGCCTGGGGGTTGCCCTTGGCCTTCGCCGCCGCCACCTTCCTCACCTATGACCTCTTCATGGCCCTCGAGGCCCACTTCTACTCCGCCTCCTTTGGGGCCATCCTTCTCCTCTCCGCCGCCCTTTTGGCCCTGGCCGTGGCCGTGGCCCTGGCGGCCCGGAAGGGGACGCCCGCCCTCATGGGACAGGCCCAGAACCACACCAACCTCCTCCTGGCCCTCTCCATCATCTGGATTTACGTGGAGGCCACCACCCTGATCATCGTCTGGGGGGCGGACCTACCCCATGAGGTGGAGTTCTACCTGAAGCGCCTGGAAGGCCCTTGGGGGACGGTGGCCGCCTTGTGGGCGGTGGGGGGATTCTTCCTCCCCTTCCTTTACCTCCTCACCAACCCGCCCAAGCGGGAGGCCCGGTATCTCCTGCCCGTGGCCCTTTGGATTCCCCTCTTCCGCCTTCTGCACCTGGCCTGGTACGTGCTCCCCGCCCTGGGGCGGGGGGTGGGGATCGGGGAGGTGCTGGGCTTTTTGGGCCTGGGCCTCTTCTTCCTCCAGCGCCTGCGCAATCCCTCCTGAGGCTTTGGGAGCCAGGAAGTGCCCCGCCCCTAGGGCGGGGCATTTGCACCTACCTTCACAAAGGGGATGGGCGCATCCTGGACTTAGGGGTACACGGTAAGGGTACCCAGGAGGTGGAAGATGGCGACGAGGATTCTGGTTCTGGGAGGTGGCTCGGGCGGCCTGGTGGCGGCCAACAAGGTGAAGAAGCTCTTGGGGAAGGAGGTGGAGGTCACCCTGGTGGACAAGAATGCCCACCACGAGTTCATGCCCGCCTATCCCTGGGTGGCCTTCGGCATGCGGGAGCCCGAGCAGGTGAAAAGGCCCTTGGCCAACCTGGAGAAGAGGGGCATCACCTACCTGCAGGCCACGGTGGAGGCCTTAGACCCCGCCAACAACCGGGTGAGGACCAGCGTTGGGGAGCTTTCCTATGACTACCTGATCGTCTCCCTGGGGGCGGAGGCCTTGCCTTCCCCCGCCAAGGACAGCCACGCTCCTTGGAGCCTCGAGGGGGCCTTGAGGCTAAGGGAGGCCCTCAAGAACTTTAAGGGAGGCCGGGTGGTGGTGGGGGTTTCCTCCCCCTACTACCCCTGCCCTCCCGCCCCCTACGAGGTGGCGGGCCAGGTGGAGTTCGCCCTCAAGGTCAAAGGGATCCGGGATAGGAGCACGGTGGAGGTTTTCCACCTAAACCCCCTGCCCCTGGCGGGCATGGGCCCGGCGATCTCGGGCAAAGTCATGGAGATCCTCCGCTCCAAGGGCATCGCCTTCCACGGGGAGTTTGAACCCGCCTCCTTTGAGGGAGGCAGGGTCAGGGCCAAGGACGGGCGGGAACTGGCCTACGACCTCCTTATCCTCACGCCTCCCTTCGCCCCCAACCGGGTGGTGCGGGAATCCCCCCTGGCGGGGCCCCAGGGTTTCCCCGAGGTGAACCCAACCACCTTCCGTTCCACCCGGTTCGCCAACGTCTTCGTCATCGGGGACACGGTGAACCCTGCCCTCATGCTCCCTCCCGCCGGGGTGGTGGCCCACTTCCAGGGGGAGTACGTGGCCGGGGTCATCGCCTCCGACCTAAAGGGCGCCTACATTGGCGAGCCCTTTAACCCCGTGGCCATGTGCATCATGGACTTTGGGGACAACGCCCTTCTGCCCCAGTGCTCCTTTGAAAAGCTCCTGGCAGGCACCGGCATGCCTTCTTGTGGCGTAATGGCCGTGGGCAAGTGGGTGCGGGTGACCAAGATGCTCTTTGAGGGCTTCTGGTTCGCCACCTTGATCGAGTAGGAGGGGTCATGGAGAAGACGCTTACGGTGGAGGAAAGGCTAGCCCGCATTGAGGAGGTCCTGGAGAAAAGCGGGCTCGGCCTCCTGGCCCAGGTGGGGGCCGGGGAAACCCTGGCGGAGAACCTGGGCCTCCTTTTGGAGCCCAAAAACCTGCAGATGGTCTCCCTCTTGGCCCGCTTTCTAGACCAAGCGGAGGCTTTGGAGAAACTGGCGGACACCCTGGACAAGTTGGAAAAATCTGGGGCCTTGGCTTTTATCGGCCACCTTACCGAGAACTTTGGTGAGGGGCTGGGCATGTTGATGGAGCCCCAGGTGCTCAGGCTTTTCTCCCATGGGGCCAACATCTTGGACATCCTTTCCCGCATAGAGCCTGCCGCCATCGGCATGATGGCCTCGGCCTTGCAGCGGGGCCTGGGGGAGACCTTTACCCCCGAGGTGATGCGGGATCCGCCCCGGGTGGGCTTGGCGGGGATCCTGAAGCAACTTTCCGACCCCGAGGTGCAGAAGGCCCTAGGGGTGCTTTTCCTCCTTCTCAAGGCCCTGGGCAAGGCTTTCGGGCATCTGAACGAGGACATGAAGGCCCTGGAGGGGCTCATGGCCAAGATGATGCCCAAGAAGTAGGGGCTTTAGGCCAGGGTCACCCGGTCGCGGCCGGTTTCCTTGGCCCTGAGGAGGGCGTAGTCGGCCTTGAGGATCCAGTCCTCCAGCTGGGCCTCGCCTTCCGGGACCTCCCCCCCGGCGATGCCGGCGGAGAGGGTGAGGGGATAGGGGATGGGATCCACCCTCTGGTGGCGGAAGCGGTAGCGGATGCGTTCCACCACCTCCTTGGCCGCAAGGCGATCGGCCCCGTAGAGGATGAGGAGGAACTCCTCCCCCCCGTAGCGCACCGCCAGGTCCTCGCGGCGCACGCTGGCCTGCAGGATGCGGCCCAGGAGCTTCAGGACCTCATCGCCCACCGGGTGGCCGTAGGTATCGTTCACCCGCTTGAAGCGGTCGATGTCCAGCATGACCACGCTTAAGGGGGCCTGGTAGCGCCGGGCCAGGGCCAGGAGCTTGGGGAGCTCCGCCTCGAGGCCCCGGCGGTTCAAAAGCCCGGTGAGGGGATCCGTGAGGGCCAAGGTGCCCCACTCCACCTGGCGCAGGACCTGCCGGATCCGCTCCCCCAGGAGGGAGAGAAAGCTGGGGGGCACGGGTTCCTCCAGGGGACCTTGCAGGTAGAGGTAAGCGGTGTCCCCGTTTAAGGGAATGGCCAGGGAATGGGGAGTCCGCTCCCCCACCAGGCCCCGCCTTCCCCTCACCTCCAGGCCCACGGCCTGGGGCAGGAGGTGGCGGGTGGCCTCGAGGGCACCCATCAGCACGGCCTCCGGGCTTAGGGTCTGGGTGACGCTAGGGGAAAGGCGGGCAAGCTCTTCCAAGAAGCGGGTCCAGCGGAGGTTTTTCTCCTCCGTGCGGCGCCACTCCAGGTGGTTGGCGTAAAGGAGGCCCAGGCCTGCCACCAGCCCGCCGTAGAGGGCCATGACCCGTACCTCCCAAGGGGTGGGATCGTGGAGGAGAAGGGCGGGCATCAGGAAAAGCCCTCCCAGGGCCAGGGCCTGCCCCCAGAAGGTGTTCCCCCTTCGGCCTTCCTCCGCCACCCCCCAGGTTAAAAGCACGTACCCGAGGCTCCAAAGGAGGTGGACGGGGTGGCCGGTGGGGTAGCCTGGCCCTGCCTCCAGGAAGGCATAGGCCATGTCCGCCACCAGAAAGAGGAGAAACCCCACACCCCAAAGAACCCGCTCTCCAAGAAGGCGTTCCCGGAACAGGGGTTCCAGCCTGGGCAGAAGGAGGAGGAGCAGGAGGGCATCCCATAGGCTATAGACCCGGTCTATGCCCAGCTCCGGTTTAAGGGCAGAGGCCAGGCCTAAAAGGACCAGGGGCACCAGGAGGAGGCTTAGCCTGGGCCTTTCCCCCGGGACCTTGAGAAGAGCCCAGGTTAAGGCGGCATAGCCCGCCAGATAGGGAAACTCCAGGAGCAAACCCCGGGGAAGGCGCTTTAGGTCCTCCAAGGTCCAGGCCAGGTCCCCTAGGCCCAGGAAGAGGAGGCCAAGCCCCCAGGCTTTCCGCCCATCCAGCCAAAGGAAAACCCCGCCCCCTAGGGCCACCAGGGGGGTGAGGAAGCGCTCGCTAAAGGGAGCGGTGGGGGGGAATAGGCCCAGGAATACGAGGAGGGCGATAAGCCCTGGTCCATAGGCGGCCACGGCCACAGTTTAGAGAAAAGAGGGGGTCTGGGGGAGCTATAATGCCCCGGTTTTGCAACCGGCGGTACATGGGTCAGCGAAGCCACATGCGACCGGCGGTTCATTTGGGGTAGGGGCCCCAAAGAGGGAGCTTAGCTCCCCCACGTCCGCCGGAGGCGGACATAGCATAGTGGGCGGCGGATGTGGTATCATATGCACGTGCCTGAAAAACGCACTACACGGCAATCCGGTGGACGATGACTAGGAAGGCCTTCAAGTACCGCCTCTACCCCACCAAGCCCCAAACCAGGGACCTTGAGAGGACACTTGAGCTCTGCCGCCAGCTGTACAACAGTGCCCTCCAAGAGCGCAGAGACACCTACAGAAGGGCAGGCCAAAGGGTAACCTTTTCCCAACAGAGCCGCTACCTGCCCCAGATACGTGAAGAGCTACCCGAGTACAAAAAGGTCCACTCCCAGGTTCTTCAGGAGGTCCTTCACCGGGTGGATAGGGCCTTCCAGGGCTTCTTCTTTGGGGCCCCTACCCCAAATGAACCGTCGCCGGGTGAGGAGGGGACAGAAACCAGGCTACCCCCGCTTCAAGGGGAAGGGACGCTACGACTCCTTCACCTTTCCTCAGGCTGGAGCTAACTACGGGGTAAAGATTCTAGAGGGAGGCAAGAGGGTCTTTCTCTTTGGCATAGGCTTGGTCAAGCTCAAGCTCCATAGACCTCTTGAGGGTCGGATAAAGACGGCCACGGTCAAAAGGGAGGGAGACCACTGGTACATCGTCTTCGTCTGCGAGGTGGAACCCAAGCCACTTTCCGACAATGGGAAAGCCATCGGCATAGACCTGGGCACCAACCCCTACTTCCTGGTCACCTCCGAGGGAGAGACGATCGAAGCCCCAAGGTACCTTCAAAAGGCCCAGGATAAACTTGCCCGAGCACAACGTTCGGTCGTGTCAAGATTTATGTGTAAGCGTCTGTGTATGGGGGGCATACCTCTCCAGAAGC
>NZ_JAKTNU010000023.1 GCF_022760955.1 Thermus neutrinimicus | reverse complement strand
TCTTGGCTAAAATGCAAGCGGAGTCGGTCCCCCAGTCTCAGATGTATTGACCGATTACATAAGCTTGACACCGCCCTTTCCCCCGGCTATCATCCTAAGTGCCCGGTCGGACGCCCCCGACCCGGCAACAACCTAAGGCCCCGTGGTGTAGTTGGTTAACACACCCGCCTGTCACGTGGGAGATCGCGGGTTCGAGTCCCGTCGGGGCCGCCAGGCCGAGGTAGCTCAGTTGGTAGAGCATGCGACTGAAAATCGCAGTGTCGGCGGTTCGATTCCGCCCCTCGGCACCAGGGGAAGCCAAGCCGTCCTCGCCTGGGGGACGGCTTGGCCTTTACTCCCACCCCGGATTCCCATCTTTTGCTACACTACCCCTGAAGGGGGTGGGAACCTGCAGGTAAACCCTTTTGGATTCCGGGTGGGTATTCAAGACGGAGAATTTTCGGCACCCTAAGCATTTATTTCAGGTATTGCCGGTGAATTCGCGGGGTAAATTAAACAAGCTGTATTGGGCTGGCCGCGCCGGGCACCCCTGCCCCGCGGCTCCCTTCATTTTTTGAGGGCCATTCCCCCAAACCCGGAAGGTTCCCCCCTTGCTCCCCAGGGTACTACCCAGCTGGCCAGGGATGTGCTAAGCTGGGTAGTATAAATCTGACTCAATCCCAAAAATTGTTAGGGTGTTGGCGTTTTTCACCGTTGTGATACTTATTCTTTACCTCTTGACAGCATTGACAGATCCCCCTAAAGTGAAACACAAGCAAACGGGGCCAACCCCCCGGAGGCTTTAGGAAAAGGAGGGATGAAGATGAAGAAGCTGATCGCTAAGGTTCTGGCGCTTCTCGGCTCTCTGGTGGCTTTGGGACTGGCGGCTGGGGCTTCTGCGCACTGGAAGTAAAAACGGCCACAAGCTGGCCGTTTTTTCTTTTGGGCCCCGAAGGCGGGGCCATTGTGCTATGCTTAGGCCAGTATGCTCCAAAAGCTACGCCGCCTGGAACTGCCCCCACCTCGGGTGTTGGCCCTAATCTTAGCTGTCTTTGTAAGCTTCCTGTTGCTGGAAGGCTACCTCATCCTGCGCTACGGGTTCAGCCTTCCCCCACCAGGGTTCTCCTGGTTTGACCTCCTCTTCTGGGCGGTGCTCGTCTTTTGGAGCGTGCGGGTGGAAATACGCCTTCCCCTAAGCGCCAGCATGAGCCACCTCTTCCTCTTCGCCTTGGCCCTGGTGGTCCTGGCTCCTCCCTGGCTTGCTCCCTTATGGGTCTTCCTTTTCCAGCCAAGCGACAATGTGTGGTACAAGCAGCTTTTCAACCGTTCCCAGGATGCCCTGGCCACCCTGGCCGCCGCCTTGGCCTGGGGCTTCTTCCAAGCAAACCCCCTTCGCCTGGGAACCCTCGATCTGAGCCCTGGCGCGGGTATAGTCTTGGCTTCTATCACCTTTTTTCTGGTAAACACGGGTCTGGTTACCCTGATTATCCATCTGAATAACGGTACCCCCTTGCGGGAAGTCTGGCGGAAAAACTATGGGTGGTTTAACTCTAGCTACTTCCTTCTCTCCCCTCTGGCCCTCTTCCTAGCCCGGGCCTACGAAACGCCCATCATCGGCAACTGGGGAGGATGGACGATTCTCTTTTTCCTCATCCCCCTCTACTACAGCCGCTTCTACTGGGATGAGAAGGTAAGGCTGGAGCAGGCGTTTGACACCACCTTGGAAGTCCTGATGCACGCCCTGGAGGCCAAGGAGCCGCAAACCCGCATGCACTCCGAGCGGGTGGCCGACATCTCCCGGGACCTGGCCCTACGGGTGTACCAGGACGAGGCCAAGGCCCAGGAGATCTACCGGGCCGCCCGGCTTCACGACATCGGCAAGATCGGCATCCCCGAAGCCCTTCTCCTCAAGCCGGGCAAGCTGACGCCGGAGGAGTACCAGGTTGTGCAAAGCCACACCACCGAAGGAGTCAAACTCCTGAAGCCTGCCGAAAAGGTAGCCTTCGGCCCCGTGATCTACAACGTCATCCTGCACCACCACGAGCGCTGGGACGGGCGCGGCTACCCCAAGGGGCTTGCCGGTCAGGAAACCCCCGAGGAGGCCCGCATCGTGGGCCTGGCCGATGCCTACGAGGCCATGACCGCAGGCCGCCCCTATCGTCCTGCAAAAACTCCGGAGGAGGCCCTAAAGGAAATCCAGGACCTTTCCGGCATCCAGTTTGACCCCAGGCTGGTTAAGGTCTTCACCCAGCTCTGGCACGAAAATCCCTTGTGGCGCGACCGCAAGGCCTACCTGGAAGCAAAGGGGGGATCGGTATCACGCTCTACCTTGCCGCAGCTCTATTCGGAATCGGCCTCGCCCTCGCCCTCGGAGCCAGACCCAAGGACCTCGGGGGAATAGAGCTAAGGGCGCCCTGGGCCTTCCTCCTGGCCGCCTTGGCGGAAGGAGGCCTGGCCTACGGCAGCTACCGGGGCCTCTTCCAGCCGGAATGGGCTGGGCCCTTAGCCAAAGCTCTGGTCCTTCTCCTGGTGGGGTATGGGCTCTACCAGAACCGGCACCTGAAAAGCCTCTACCTGGTGCTCTTCGGCCTTTTCCTCAACACCCTGGTCATCTTCGCCAACGGCGGCCATATGCCGGTGAGCCTGGAAACCCTTAAGAAGGCCGGGATAGAGGGGTGGGAGGAGCTCTTAAGAACCAGGGCCGACGCGGTCCACACCCTCCTGGACGAGTCCACCCGCCTCCCCTTCCTGGGGGATGTCATCGCCCTACCTCCCTTGCGCAAGGCGGTAAGCCCCGGGGACCTCTTCATCCTGGCGGGGATCGCCGGGGTGGTGGTGGAAGGGACCCTAAGGGCAGGCGGAAGGCGGCTTCCCTCACGCCAGGCAGCCCTGAGGGTGCTGGCCTTCCTCTTGTTGGTCTTCCTGGTCCTTGCCCTACGCTCCTAAGCCCAGGACCCCTTTGGCCCGGTGTAGTGTATATTCCCAAGGAGGGGGCTTACCCCTAAGTCCGGAGGCAACATGGCGTATCGCATCTGCTTGATTGAGGGAGACGGCATCGGCCACGAGGTGGTACCCGCCGCCAGGAAGGTCCTGGAGGCCACCGGGCTTCCCCTGGAGTTTGTGGAGGCCGAAGCGGGCTGGGAAACCTTTGAGCGAAGAGGGGTTTCCGTGCCCGAGGAAACCGTGGAGAAAATCCTCTCCTGCCAGGCCACCCTCTTCGGAGCCGCCACCAGCCCTACCCGCAAGGTACCTGGTTTTTTCGGGGCCATCCGCTACCTGCGCCGCCGGCTGGACCTTTACGCCAACGTGCGCCCCGCCAAAAGCCGCCCCATCCCGGGAAGCCGAAACGGGGTGGACCTCGTCATCGTGCGGGAGAACACCGAGGGCCTTTATGTGGAGCAGGAACGGCGCTACCTGGACGTGGCCATCGCCGATGCGGTGATCTCTAAAAAGGCCAGCGAGCGCATCGGCCGTGTGGCCTTGAAGATTGCGGAAAGCCGCCCCCGCAAAACCCTGCACATTGCCCACAAGGCCAACGTGCTTCCCGTAACCCAGGGGCTTTTCCTGGATACAGTTCGGGAAGTAGCCAAGGACTACCCCTTGGTGAACGTGCAAGACATCATCGTGGACAACTGTGCCATGCAGCTCGTCATGCGCCCCGAACGCTTTGACGTGATCGTCACCACCAATCTCCTGGGGGACATCCTCTCCGACCTCACCGCTGGCTTGGTGGGAGGGCTGGGGCTTGCGCCTTCCGCCAACATCGGGGACACCACGGCGGTCTTTGAACCCGTGCACGGCTCCGCCCCCGATATCGCTGGCCAGGGAATCGCCAACCCCACCGCGGCCATCCTCTCCGCGGCCATGATGCTGGAGTACCTGGGGGAGAAGGAAGCCGCCAAGAAGGTGGAAAGGGCTGTGGACCTGGTGCTGGAAAAAGGCCCCCGTACCCCGGACCTAGGGGGAACGGCCACCACGGAGACCTTCACCAAGGCGGTGGTGGACACGCTAAAGGCCCTCTAGGGCTTTCGCCTGGGTGCCCCTCGAGGGGAGGTCCTCGAGGGGTGTAGGTTTTCCTTAAGGGGCCCACGGCTAAAATCACTTAGGGAATGCTAGGGACCTCCTCTTCCCCATCCCAGGTAAGACCGTGTATACTGCAAGCAGGTTCGCCTATGGCTTATAGCGGCCGCACCGCCTGGTGTTAAGGAGGTAACGTGCTTTCGGGTTTTAGCAAGCTATTCCAACCCCGCGTGGAGGCGCTGGGCCTGGAGATCGGAGCCGCCCACCTGAAGCTGGTGGAACTCTCCGGAAACCCTCCCGCCCTCAGGGCCCTGGCCACCCGGCCCACACCCCCGGGAACGCTGGTGGAGGGGGTGATCGCCGAACCCCAGGCCCTGGCCCAGGAGCTCAAGGAACTCCTTGCCGAAGCC
This sequence comes from Thermus neutrinimicus, assembly GCF_022760955.1. NCBI lineage: Bacteria > Thermotogati > Deinococcota > Deinococci > Thermales > Thermaceae > Thermus > Thermus neutrinimicus. The sequence continues at coordinate 11,172 of NZ_JAKTNU010000023.1, read as the reverse complement.
CGGACCAAAAAGCGCTACGTGGTAACCGCCGTGCCCAACCCCAGCGTGATCCTGCGCACCCTTCAGGTACCCAAGATGCCCCTAAAGGAGATGGAGGAGGCGGTGCGCTGGGAAGCGGAGCGGTACATCCCCTTTCCCATTGACGAGGTGGTCCTGGACTTCGCCCCCCTGGACCCCCTGGCCGAGGTGGCCGAGGGGGAGCAGGTGGAGGTGATGGTGGGGGCGGCCCGGCAGGAGGCGGTGGCCTCCTTGTTGGAAGCCCTGCGGGGAGCAGGCCTGACCCCCATCGTCTTGGATGTGAAACCCTTTGCCGGGCTTTATCCCCTCGAGGCCCAGCTCAGCAGCGACCCGGAAGGGGTTTCCGTGGCCGTGGAAATCGGGGCGGAAAGCACCAGCCTGGTCCTCCTCAGGGGAGACCGCCCCTTGGCGGTGCGGATCCTCACCCTCTCCGGCAAGGACTTCACCGAGGCCATTGGGAAAAGCTTCGGCCTGGACTTCCTCACCGCCGAGGAGGTGAAGCGCACCTACGGCCTCGCCACCATCCCCACCGAGGACGAGGAACTCCTTCTGGATTTCGACGCCGAGAGGGAGCGGTACAGCCCCGCCAAAATCTACGACGCCATCCGGCCCATCCTGGTGGAACTCACCCAGGAGATCCGCCGGAGCCTGGAGTTTTTTCGGGTGCAACTGGGGGACGTGCAGCCGGAGGTAGGGTACCTCTATGGCGGGGGAAGCCGGCTTAGGGGCCTGTCCACCCTGCTTACCGATACCCTGGGGGTCAACTTCACCGTCCCCGACCCCTGGCAGGGGATCCAGGTGGACCCCAAACGCTTTGACCTGGAAAAGCTAAGGGAGATGGGGCCAGAGTTCCTGGTGCCCGTGGGCCTGGCCTTACGGGGGGTGATGCCCCTTGATTAGGCTTAACCTTCTCCCGAAGAACCTGCGCCGCCGCGTGGAGCCGGGCTGGTGGCGCCTGGCGGCGGGAGCCTTCGCCCTGCTGGTGCTATCCCTGTTGGGCTTTCTCCACTACACCGCCTACACCGAACTTACCCTGGCCAAGCAGGAAAGGGATGCCCTGAAGGCAGAGGTGGAGGCCCTAAAACCCTTCATCGCCGAGCAAAACCGCTTGGTGCAGGAGAGGAAGGCCCTCGAGGCCCTCCTCGCCATCCGGGAAAGCCTTAAGAAGAACTTCGTCCCCTGGTCTGAGTACCTGGCAGCCTTTATCCGGCAGATTCCGCAGGAAGGGGGCCGGCTTCCCGTGGCCCTGCGCTCCGTGGGTACCCGGGCCATTCCCGAGGACGAGGCCAACCGGATGGCCCAGGCAGGCACCTATGACGGCAAGAAGGTGCGGGTGGAGTTCACCCTCCAGGGGGAAGCCCTGAACCAAAACGCCCTGGTAAACTTCGTACGGTCCTTTGAGGCCTCACCCCGTTTTGGCATAGAGTTCCAAGGGGCCTCCCTGGATCAGAACCGGGGGCTTTACACCTTTAGCGCCCGGGTGGGCCTGGTGGGAGGTGGGGAAAGTGCTCGCTAGGCTGGGACAGCGGGAATGGGCCCTGATCGCCATTGCCCTCACCCTGGTGGTGGCCCTCCTTTGGTACTTCCTCCTTATCACCCCCATGCGCCAGGAAACGGAAACCGTACGCCAGGAGATCAACGCCCTCATCCCCGAGCGGGATAGGGGAAGGCAGGCCCAGCGGGCCCTGCCGGAGCTCCGGGCCGCCATCGCCGAGCTGCAAGCCGAGCGCCAAGCCTTCCTAAGGGCGCTTCCCAAGGAGGAACGGCTTTCCCAGGTCCTGAACGAGATCCTAACCGAGGCCATAAGGAGCGGGGTCACGGTGCGCTCCTTCACCCGCTCCCCCACCTCGGCCCCGGTGCCGGAGGTGCGGGCGGTGAACCTGGCCCTTTCCCTCGAGGCGCCCTTCCCCGAAACCTATGCCTACCTAAGGCGCCTGGAAGGGCTTTCCCGTTTCAGCTCCCTCTCCGGGCTCAACCTCAGCGTCCAGGGCCAGGACCTAAACCCCCTCCTCTCCACCAGCCTGACCCTGACCCTCTACATGCTGGCCAAGGATCTCGGCCAGCCTGAAGGCGCTACCCAGACGCAAGCGGCTCCCCCGCCGCCAGCGGCGCAAGGAGGTGGTCGGTGAAATCCCTTCTCCCACGCCTGGCCGAAGCCTGGCGCAACCTACCCCAGTCCACCAAGCTCCTCCTGGCGGGCCTACTCCTGGTGGGCGCCGTGACCCTTTGGTACGTGGGCTTCTACCTGCCGGCCCAGGTGCCCCTGCAGGGGCAACCCACCCCCAGCCAGCCTCCGGCTCCTAGCCCGGGTGCGGAAGCCCCCAGGGCCATAGAGGCCCCACCCATCCCACCCCTTGCCGAAACCCCCTCCCAAGGCCAACCCACCAAGTCCGGCCCCGAAGCCCCTTCCTCCCAGACGCCCCCTAAGGCCCCCCAGGCCACCTCGAGTCCCCCCTTGCCCGTACCCAAGGTCCAGCAAGAAGCCCCGCTTCCAAACCCCTTTGTGCCCCTGGTGGTGGAGGCCCCAGCCTCTCCCCCCGTGCCCTCCCCTGCCCCGGCACCTAGGCCCGCGCCCGTGCCCACAGGGGCCCCCATCCGGGTAACCCAGGGAACACCCCTGCCCACCCCAAGCGTTCCCAGCCAGCCCCGTCCTCTTCCGGGAAGCCAAGGGGCCCTGCCCGCTCCCAAGGTCCTCGCCCCGGCTCTCCGGGCGGAGGCTCCCAAAGCCCAAGTGGAAGCCGTACCCGTCCTCACCCCGCCCGCTGGCCTGGTGGAGGCTCCCTTACCCAGGGCACCCCAGACCCCAAAGGAGGAAGCCAAGGCCGCACCCTCTCCAGCCCCTCCTCCCACGCCCCCCAAAACCCCCTTGCAGACCCTGGTGGAGGAAAAGGGCCTCAGGCTGGCAGGCACGCTTCTAGGCCCAGTGAGCGTGGCCATTTTGGAAAGCAAGGAAGGATACCTGGTGCTCCCCGCGGGTAGCCCCCTTCCGGGTAGCGAGGCCGTGCTCCGCCGTATAGAAAGCGACCGGGTAGTGCTGGCGCTAAAGGACGAAAGCTTGGAGATCGCCTTAGAGAACACACAGGCAGGAGGTGGTCAGTGAGAAAGGCACTTATAAAACTTGTGATACCCAGCCTTATGGCCCTGGGCATGGGGGCCCTGGCGGGAAGCCTCCCCCAGGAACCCCGCTTTGACGCCAAGGTGGATCTGAAGGTTTCCGAAAGCCAGGTGCGGGCCGGGCTTACCCTGCCCTTGGACGTGGTGTTGGAAGCCCTGGCCCGGAGCGTGGGCCTGCAGCCCCTCATCTACCGGGCCTATGACCTCACCGGTGATCCCGCCAAGGCCCAGCCTCCCTTGCCCAACATCAAGCTGGACTTCCAGGGCAAGCCCTTCCGCGAGGTCTGGGACCTCCTCTTTGCCACCTACGGCACCCAGTTCAACCTGGACTACCTCTTCCTGCCCCCGGATGTGGTGGTGGTGGCCCCCACCCAGGTGATCACCGCCTTGGTGGACGCTCCAAGCCGCACTGGGGCAGCGGAGCGCAAGCCCTACCTGGTGGCCATCCCCGAAATCGCCTACCGGCGCACGGAAACCGATGCCCAGGGGCAGGCCCGCACCCTGGTGAACATAGAGGGGGCCAAGGGCTGGGTGCAAAACGACCTCCTGCCCTTCCTCTCCCGGGAGGCGGCGGGGCTCAGCGTGAACTGGATCGTGGTGGAGGAGGGAAGCAAGCTAAAAGCCCTCCTCTCCGTCCTCGCCACCCCCGAGCAGCACCTCCGCTTCTCGGACATCCTCCAGAGGGCGGGGATTGACTTCCGCCCCCTGCCCGCCCTCACCCTGCCCAAGCCCCGGGTGGAGCGCACCTACACCCTCACCCACGCCACCTTTTCCGAGCTCAGCGCCTTCCTGCAAAACCAGGTACCCAACGCCCAGATCGCCGTGGTCCCCACCGACCCCAAGCGGGCCCTAATCACCGCCACCGAGGAGGACCACGCCCGCCTCAGCGAACTCCTCAAGGCCGCGGACGTGCCCAAACCCACCCCCGTGGTGCGCCGGGTCTATTCCTTGCAGAACCTTACCTTCCCCGAGGCCCAGGAGAGGCTGAAACCCCTTCTGGACAAGGAGCTTAAGGGGGCTCGCCTCGAGGCTGTCCCGGGGAATCCCAAGGCCCTCCTCCTGGAAGCCACCGAGGCAGACCAGGCCCTCTTCGCCGAGATCCTCAAGGCCGCAGATGTGCCTCCCCAGGTGGCCCCGCCCACCCAGGAGGCCACGGCGCGCAGGCTTTACCCCTTGCGCTTCGCTGACGCCGAAAAGGTGGCCCCCTTCCTGGCCCGGGAGGTGCCGGGGATCGTGGTGCAGACGGTTCCGGGGCAACCGGTCCTCTCCGTGCGGGGCACGGAGAAACAGCTTGCCGAGGTGGAGAACCTCCTGGCCCAGATCGACCGGGCCCCCGAGCAGGGACCGCCCGTCTTCCAGCGCTCCTACCAGCTTTCCAACGCCAAGGCCTCGGAGCTGGCCAAGGTGCTCCAGGAAGCCTTGCAGGCCCGGCAGGCGCAGGCTCCCCAGGGCCAGGCCCAGCCCCAAGCCCCCGCCCGCCAGGCCACGGTGGTGGCGGACGAGCGCACCAACACCCTGATCGTCACGGGTACCCAGGAGGATCTGGCCCTGGTGGAAGGCCTTATCCCCCGGCTGGACCAGGCGGTGCCCCAGGTGAACCTGAGGGTGCGCATCCAGGAGGTGCAGTCCAACTTCACCCGCAACCTGGGCCTCAAGTGGAACACCATCGCCGGCGGGAACGTGGCGGCCAGCATCCTGGACACGGGGCTTTCCCTCATCTTTGACAGCACCCGGAGTCTGGCGGCCTTGAACATCATCGCCACCCTCGAGGCCCTCCAGCGCCAGGGGCTTTCCCGGGCCCTGAGGGACGTTAACCAGACCGTGCTCAACAACCAGACCGCCCGCCTCCAATCGGGGGAAACCTTCCTCATCCGCCGGGTGGTGGGGGACCGGGTGGAGCGGGTGCCCTTCGATATCGGGATCATCGTGGAAGTTACCCCCCAGATCACCGCCGACGGGCAGATCCTCCTCAACATCAAGGCGGAGGTTTCCGGAAACGTCCAGCGCAACCCTGTGGACGGGGATGTGGACCGCTTCACCAAGCAGGTGGTGACCACCACCTTGAGGGTGCGGGACGGGCAGACCGTGGTCCTCGGGGGTCTCACCTCCCAGGAAAACAACCAGGTGCAGCAGGGGGTCCCCCTCCTCATGGACATTCCCCTGATCGGGGAACTCTTCAAGCAGCGCACCCAGGAAACCACCGACCGGGAGCTCCTGGTGGTCATCACCGCCGACATCCTGAAGGAAACCGCAAGCCGTTAGCATTCCCGAAGCCGGGGAAGGTGGGGCCTGGAAGGACCATCCCCGGCTTCAGCCTTCCTTGGGTAACCCCAGGCCCCTCAGGCTGAGGGGCATCGTCCGGGGGCATGATGCTGTACCCTATTGCTCTCCCCGCCTTCCAGGGTTAATCGGGGAAAAGCTCCCCTAAAATAGGCCCATGAGGTTTCTCACCGCAGGCGAGTCCCATGGCCCCGAGCTCTTGGCCATCATCGAGGGCCTACCCGCCGGTATCCCCCTCACCGAGGAGGACATCCGCCCCTGGCTGGAAAGGCGCCAGAAGGGTTACGGCCGGGGACGGCGCATGGCCATTGAGACGGACCGGGTGGAGTTCCGGGCTGGCGTTCGGGCAGGGCGCACCACGGGAGCCCCAGTGGCCCTGGCCATCAAGAACGCCGACCACCGCAACTGGGTGGAGATCATGGACCCTGCCCCAGGGAACGCACCCCGCAAAAAGGCCCTCACCGCCGCCCGCCCCGGCCACGCCGACCTCCCCGGGGGAATGAAGTACGGCCACAAGGACCTAAGGGACGTGCTGGAACGGGCCAGCGCCCGGGAGACCGCCATGCGGGTGGCAGTGGGAGCGGTGGCCCTGAAGTTCTTGAGCCTTCTTGGGGTTGAGGGGACAGGGTACGTGCCGGGTATGGCGGGGGTGTGGGCCCAGGTTCCCTTTTCCTGGGACCTGGTGCCCCGCATAGAGGAAAGCCCCTTGCGCATGACCGATCCCGAGGCCGAGGCCGAGGTGATCCGCCGCATAGACCAAGCCAAGGCGGAAGGGGACACCTTAGGCGGGGTGATCGAGGCCCGCTTCCGCGGCCTGGTGCCGGGCCTGGGAAGCCACGTGCACTGGGACCGCAAGCTGGATGGCCGCCTGGCCCAGATGGCCCTTTCCATTCCCGCGGTGAAGGGGATGGAAATCGGTCCCGCCTTCCAAAACGCCATGAAGCGGGGCTCGGAGGTCCATGACCCCATCTACTGGAGCCCGGATCGGGGCTTTTACCGTAAGACTAATCGGGCGGGGGGCCTCGAGGGGGGCATGACCACCGGGGAGGAACTCATCCTGAGGGCCGCCCTGAAACCCATCGCCACCTTGATGAAACCTCTCCCCACCGTGGACGTGGTAACCCACGAGCCCGCGGACGCCGCCAGGGAGCGCTCTGACGTCACCGCCGTGCCCGCGGCCAGCGTGATCCTTTGCGCCCTCTCCGCCATCGTCTTGGCCCAGGCTTACCTGGAGAAGTTCGGCGGGGATACCCTGGAGGAGGTACAGGAACGAGTGGACCGCTACAAGGCCCGGGTCCTCGCCTACTGAGGGCGTAGGATGGCTCCATGACCCGCCTGGAGATTCCCCGTCCCGCCACCTTCATCAGCCTCACCGGCTTCATGGGGGTGGGGAAAAGCCGCATCGGCAGGGAGCTGGCCCGCGCCCTCATGCTCCACTTCATCGACCTGGACCGCTACATAGAAAGGCGCACGGGGATCTCCATCCCCGACATCTTCCGCCACCTGGGGGAGGAAGCCTTCCGGGGGATGGAGCGCGAGGCGGTAGGGGAGCTTCTCGGCAAGGAGTACCTGGTCCTTTCCCTGGGCGGGGGCACCTTCGTGGACCCAGAAAACCGCAGGCGGCTTCTGGCCAGGGGGCCGGTGGTAGCCCTTTGGGCCAGCCCGGAAACCATCCTGGAAAGAGCCACCCGCAAACCCGGGGGAAGACCCCTTCTGCAGGTGGAAAATCCCCTGGAGAGGATAAGGACCCTCCTCGAGGCCCGCACCCCCATCTACCGGGAAGCCCACGTGCACGTCTCCACCGACAACCGCAAGGTGGAGGAGGTGGTGGAGGAGATCGTGGAGAAGCTTTGGAGCTATGCAAAGGCTAACCGTCCATAATCCCGTTTCCTATCCCATTCTGATCGGGGAAGGGGTTCTGGAGGAGCTACCCCCCCTGGAAGGCCCCCTGGCCCTCCTCTACGACCGCAAGGTGGAGGGCTTCGCCCAGAAGGTGGCCGAGCGCCTAGGGGTGGAGCACCGCTTGGGACTGGAGGGAGGAGAGGGGGCAAAAACCCTGGCCGTCTACGGCCAGGCCCTCTCCTTTCTGGCCCAAAGGGCCCTACCCCGGAACACCACCTTGCTGGTGGTGGGGGGAGGAACCCTCACCGACCTGGGGGGGTTTGTGGCCGCCACCTACCTCCGGGGAATCCCCTACCTCTCCTTCCCCACCACCACCTTGGGCGTGGTGGACGCCAGCGTGGGGGGTAAGACCGGCATCAACCTCCCTGAGGGGAAAAACCTGGTGGGGGCCTTCCACTTTCCCCAGGGGGTGTACGCGGAACTCAGGACCCTCAAAACCCTCTCCCCCTTCACCTTCAAGGAGGGTTTGGTGGAGGCCTTCAAGCACGGGATCATCTCCGGAGAGGAAGGGCTTTTAGAGGTGGAGGGCCTTACCCCGGAAAACCCCTGCCTCGAGGCCTACTTGGCCCAGGCGGTGGGGGTGAAGGTGAGGATCACCCAGCAAGACCCCACGGAAAAGGGGGAGAGGAGGCTGTTAAACCTGGGCCACACCCTGGGCCACGCCCTGGAGGCCTACACCCACCACGCCCTGCCCCACGGGGCAGCGGTGGCCTATGGCCTCCTCTACGCCGCTCTTCTGGGCAAACTCCTGGGAGGGGAGGACCTCACCCCCTTGGTCCTCCGCCTCCTGCGGTGGCTTTCTCCCCCTCCCCTCCCTCGGGTTTCCTGGGAAGACCTCCTCCCCTACCTCCTCAGGGACAAAAAGAAGGTTTCCGAAAACCTCCACTGGGTGGTTCCCCTGGGCCTGGGGCACCTCAGGGTAACGCCCCTTCCGGAAGCCACCCTGGAGGAGGCCTTCGGCCTTTGGAAGGAGGCCCTCGAGGGGTTTGCTCTTTTTGACCAAAACCCTTAGCCCAACCCGCTCCGTAAGCCTAGGGGCGAGGCCGTTCCGTCCGCATATCCCATGACGAAGCCCTGGCGAGCCTGGGTGCTGTCCTCGTAGGGTGAGTGGCCTAAAGCCCCACCCCCACTGGCCGGAGCACCCCCGCCTTGGCCTTGCCGAAGTCCAAGGGAAACTCCCCTGCCCCCGTCCTCAGGACCAGGAGGGCAAGCGGGAGGTCCTCCCCTTCCCACGCCACCCCCTCGCCGGTGGCCAGGGCTAAGGCCCGGGGGTCTTCCGGGGGCAAGGCCACTTGGGGAAGCTGGGGCCAAGGCAAGGTGGCGCCGAAGGCCAAGGCTAAGGCCTTGGCGGGACGGAAGCGTCCCTTTTGCACTAGGCCCAGGTAAAGCCCGGGGGCCGGGGCCTTGAGGCCGGCCAAGGACGGAAGCCCCTCCGGCACCAGGTAAAGGTGGCCCGAGCGCTCCCAGATGGGGCCTTCCAGATCCAAGCCCGCTTCCTCCAGGAAAGCCGCAAGGGCCTTCCGGGCCTCTTGGCTCAAGGGGGGAATGCGTTCCTTAGGCGGCGTGCCCCAGCTACCCCCCTCCTTGCGGAAGCGGGCCAGGAAGTGCCCCTCCCCCTCGAGGCGGTGAGGCCAGAGGCGGGCGGTCTTGCTGAGTTCCGGGTTGCCATCCCCCCACTCGGGCACCCCAGGGGCGAAAAGGGGATGGTAGCGGGCCTCCTCCAGCTGGAACCCCGGATGCTCCCTTAGGAAGTGGGCCACCACCCCCTCGTTTTCCTCGGGGGCAAAGGTGCAGGTGGAGTAAACCAAAACCCCCCCTGGCCCCACAAGCCTTGCCGCCTGGGAGAGAAGCCCCTTTTGCACTTGGGAAGCCCGCCTGGGGGCCCCAGGACCCCAGTGGCGGATGGCCTCCGGGTCCTTACGGAACATGCCTTCCCCGGAACACGGGGCATCCAGAAGGACCCGGTGGAAGTATGGGCCAAAGGCTTCCGCAAGGGAGCGGGGCGAAGCCTGTACCACGGCAAGCCTCCCCCCCCAGCGCTCCACGTTCTCCAAAAGGCCCCGGACCCTCCTGCCGTCCACCTCGTTGGCCAAAAGAAGCCCCCTTCCCCCCATGCGGGCCAGGAGGTGGGTGGTCTTCCCCCCGGGGGCCGCCGCCAGGTCCAAAACCCGCTCTCCAGGTTGAGGGTCCAAGAGCACCCCCACCGCCTGGGCGCTGGGCTCCTGGATGTAGTAAAGCCCGGCGTAGAAGAAGGGGTGGGGCCCAGGCCGGGCATCCTTTGGGTAGTAGAACCCTTCCGGGCACCAAGGGATGGGCCTCAGGGGCCAGGGGGCGATCCTCTTGAAGTCCTCCGGGGTTATCTTCAGGGTGTTCACCCTAAGGCCGTAGGCCCTCTCCCCTTCCGTTAGGGACCTGAGGAAAAGGGGAAACTCCTCCCCTAAAAGCTCTGCCATGCGGGAGAGGAAGGCCTTGGGCAACACCCGAGTACCCTAGCACGGACAAGGCTCCTGGCTCAAGGAGCCTTCCCGGCTAAAATGGCCTTATGGCCCCTCTGGCAAAAAGGCTTCCCCCAGGGACCCCTCTGGCCCTCGGGCGAGAGGAGCGCCTGGGGCACGAGGAGGGCCAGCTCCGGGCCAGGGCGGGGCATAGCCGGGAGCCCCACCTCCTGTTGAACCGTCTCCTCCTTCTCCCTTTCCCCTTAGCCGGGGCCAAGGGACGCCGCCTTCTGCACCAAATGGTGCGCCTAAAGGTGGCCGAGGGCGGCTCCTATCCGGACCCCATGGTGGCCTGCGGCCCAGCCCCAGAAGACCCGTACCCAGAGACCCACCCATGATCCAGGCCATCGGCACCGACTTGGTGGACATAGACCGGGTGCGAAGGCTCCTGAGCCGGCACGGGGAAAAGGCCCTGAAGAGGCTTTTCACCGAGGAGGAGCTGGGCTACGCCCTCCGCCACCAGGACCCTGCCCCAAGCCTTGCGGCTCGGATCGCCGCCAAGGAGGCCTTCCAGAAATGCTGGCCCGAGGGCCTTTCCTGGAAGGAGGTCTGGGTGGGGATGGAGGGGAGAAGGCCCGTCTTGCGCTTCGCCTCGAGGATAAGGGCCCGCCTCGAGGCGGAAAACCTTTTCGCCCACCTCTCCCTAAGCCACGAGAGGGGCCACGCCCTGGCGGTGGTGGTGCTGGAGGCTAGGGGAGCAGCCGGAGGATGAGGGCGTAGCTGTAAATCCCTCCCCTTCCCACGGCCAGGGCTCCCTGGACCATGTTCCAAAAGATCAGGGCCAGGAGAGCCAAGGCCAAGGGCACCGCCACCACGAGCCCCACCACGGTGATGGCCAGAAGGAGAAGGCCGAGGCTGTAAAGGGTGTAGCTGATCTGCCCGTTTAAGGACTCCTTGGCGTGAGCCTGGACAAAAGCGCATTTCGGGCCCCAAAGCAGGATGGCCAGGGGCAGGAGGATCTGGCCTATCAGGATGAAATACCCCACCAGGGGGGCCAGATGGGCCACCGCCGCCCAGGTGCGCTCCGCATCCGTCAGGGGAGTGGGTTGTTCCATGGGGTTAGTTTACCCGGAAGGGACCTCGAGGTTCCCCCTTGCCTAGGCCACCTCCTCCACCTCATCCCGGATGCGGATGGGTCCTTGTCTTTCCGGCCTAAGACCCACCTTGTCCTGGTAAAAGGCCCGGATGGCCTCGAAGTCGCGCCCAAGGTCCCCGGTGGGCCAGAGGTAACCCCCAATCCCCACCTCCTTTTTCCGAAAGTCCACGTAGCCCAGGGCAATGGGCACCCCCGCCTTTAGGGCCATGTAGTAAGTACCCTCCTCTTAAAATATCCCCATGCCTGCACCCATCCGAGTTCATCTGA
>NZ_JAKTNU010000022.1 GCF_022760955.1 Thermus neutrinimicus | reverse complement strand
GCGCCGATGGTACTGGGACCGCAGGGTCCTGGGAGAGTAGGTCGGTGCGGGGGATTTTTTCCATGCGGGAGTAGCTCAGTTGGTAGAGCACGACCTTGCCAAGGTCGGGGTCGCGGGTTCAAGTCCCGTCTCCCGCTCCACAGCAAAACCCCAGGCCTATGCCTGGGGTTTTTTATTGGACGCTTTCGTCGGAGAGCCAGTCGGCCCAGGTTTCCAGGTGGGCGCTATCGGAAACGGTGAGGACCTCCCGTTCGGGTAGCAGGATCCGGGTGATGGAGGTGTTGGGGATGTGGAACCGCCGCCAGGCATCGCCCTCGAGGTCCAGGGCCATTTTCAAGGCGGCGCGGATCACGCCCCCATGGGTCACCAGGAGGTGCCGGCCTGGTGGGAGCCTTTCCAGGAAAGCCTCTAGACGCCGGGCCAAGTCCGCCATGCTTTCCCCACCCGGGCGGGGCGTATGCCAGGGATCCCTTTGGGCGGCCCGGATGAAATCGGGGTAACGGGCCTCGGCTTCCTCCCGGCTTAGCCCGGCCAGGTCGCCCACGTCGATTTCCCGCAAAAGGGGGGTGGCTTCCAAGGTAAGGCCCAACACCGCCGCCAGGGGCTCGGCGGTCTCCCGGGCCCGGCGGAGGTCGGAGGCGTAAAGCCCGTGGAAGGGAAGCTGGCTTCGGGAAAGGCGCTGGGCCAGGCGGAAGGCCTGGCCGATCCCCGTGGGGGAGAGGGGTACGTCCAGGTGGCCCTGGAACCGCTTGTGGACGTTCCACTCGGTTTCCCCGTGGCGGATGAGCCAGAGCTCTTTCATACCAGCCGAACCCCGGAGCCTGCCACCACCCGTCCCACGGGGAAGCTTTCCACCCGCTCCTGAGCCCTCTGGGCTTCCTCTTCCGGCAGGACCAGGATAAGTCCAAGGCCCATGTTGAAGACCCGGTACATCTCCTCTTCCGGGATGTTTCCCAGGCGTTGGAGGTAGGGGAAGATGGGGGGGATGGGCCAGCTTCCCCTTTGGATCTCTGCCCCCAGGCCCTGGGGAAGAGCCCGGGGGAGGTTTTCCGGGAGGCCACCCCCGGTGATGTGGGCGATGGCGTGGATCCTCACCCCGGCTTCCCTAAGGGTTAGGAACTCCTTGAGGTAAGCCCGATGGGGGCGTAGGAGGGCCTCTTTTAGGCTCTCCCCCAGCTCGGGCACGGGCGCCTCGAGGTCCAGCCCCTCCACCGCCTTGCGGATCAGGGAATAGCCGTTGGTGTGGGGACCGGAGGAGGGCAGGGCCAGGAGGAGATCCCCTTCCTGAACCCTTTCCGGACCCAGGATCTCCTCCTTCTCCACCACCCCCACCAGGGTGCCCGCCACATCCCAGGCCCCTTCCCGGTAGACCCCGGGCATCTCCGCGGTCTCCCCGCCCAGGAGGGGGATGCCCAGGGCCTTGCAGGCCTCGGCCAAGGAGGTGAGGAGGGAGGAGAGCACCCCCTCCTCCAGGCGGCTTGCCGCCAGGTAGTCCATGAAGAAGAGGGGAAGGGCTCCCTGGGCCAGCAGGTCGTTCACGGAGTGGTTTACCAGGTCAAAGCCCAGCCCGGACACGTCCCCCGCCTGCAGGGCCAGAAGGGTCTTGGTCCCCACCCCGTCCGTGGTGGCCACCAGGACGGGTTCCCTCATCTCCTTTAGCCCCCCGGCGTCAAAAAGCCCCCCAAAGGCCCCAAGCCCCCGTAACACCCTGGGGGTATAGGTGGCGGCGATGGCCTCCTGGGCCCGCCTTAGGGCTTCCGCCTTGGCCTCGATGTGCACCCCGGCTTCCTCGTAACGCATCGGCCTCATCCTACCCCAAGGGCCTCGAGGAGAAGCCTTCGCACCAGGTCAGGCCTTGCCTGGCCCTGGGTCCTTCGCATCACCTGGCCCAAGAGGGCGTCCAGGGCCTTGAGCTTTCCCTGGCGCACGCTTTCCGCCGCCTCGGGCATGGCGGCGATCACCTCGGTCACCACGGCCCTCAAGGCCCCCTCGTCCGCCACCACCCTTAGGCCCCGTTCCCGCACCAGGGCCTCGGGGTCCAGGCCCTCCAGGACCTCCGGCAGAAGCCCCTTGGCCACCCGGCTGGTGATCTCCCCCCGCTCGAAGAGGGCCACCAGCCGGGCAAGGCCTTCCGGGGAGAGGCGGGTTTGCTCCAGGGCAAGCCCCCGCTCGTTCAAGAGCCCGGCCACGTCTGCCAAAAGCCAGTTGGCCAGGGCCTGGGGGGAGGCCTGGCCCAGGCTTAGGGCTTGGTCCAGGAAGCGGGCCAGGGAGGGGGTGTAGGCCAGGACCTCGGCGTCTTGGGCCTTGATCCCCAGGGCCTGGTAGCGCCGTTCCTTTTCCCAGGGGAGTTCGGGGAGGTCCTGCCGGATGGCCTCGAGCCACTCCCGGGAGATGGGCACCGGGGGGATGTCGGGCTCGGGGAAGTAGCGGTAGTCCGCCTCCTCCTCCTTGGTGCGCATGGGGTAGGTCTTGCCGCTACCCTCCTCAAAGCCCATGGTGGCCTGCTTGACCCTCTCCCCCCGCCTTAGGATCTCGGTCTGGCGGCGGATCTCGTACTCCAGGGCCCGTTGCACGCTCTTAAAGGAGTTGAGGTTTTTGATCTCCACCTTGGTACCTAAGGGCTCCCCTACCCGGCGCACGGAAACGTTCACGTCGGCCCGCATTTTCCCTTCCTCGGGGCTGGCCTCGGAGATGCCCAGGGTCTGGACCAGGGCCTGGATACGCTGCAGGAAAAGCCGGGCTTCCTCGGGGCTTCTGAGGTCGGGTTCGGTGACGAGCTCGATCAGGGGGCTTCCCGCCCGGTTCAGGTCCAAAAGGGTGCGGTCCTCCAGGTGGAGGCTTTTCCCGGCATCCTCCTCCAGGTGGAGGCGCTTGATGCCCACGCTCCTTTCCCCCAAGGGCAGGCTACCCCCTTGGCCCAGGGGGAGGTCGTACTGGCTGATCTGGTAGTTCTTGGGCAAGTCGGGGTAGAAGTAGTTCTTGCGATGGAAGACCAGCCTTTCCGGAACCCGGCTTCCCAGGGCCAGGGCGAGCCTGAGGCCAAACTCCACCGCCTTCTTGTTGGGCACGGGGAGGCTTCCGGGTAGCCCCAGGCAGACGGGGCAGGTGTGGGTGTTGGGGGGAGCGCCGAAATAGTCGGCCTCACAGCCGCAGAAGGCCTTGGTCCGGGTCTTTAGGTGCAGGTGGACCTCGAGGCCAATGGCCGCCTCGTACATGGCCTAAAGTTTACCAGGCCCCTTGGGCGCTAAGGGCGCCCCTTCCCCTCCTGCACCCCAGCCAGGCGCATGAACTCCTTGGGGTCCACCGCCCTGCTCAAGCCCATCTCGTAGGTGATGAGCTTGCGCCGGTAGAGATCCGCCAGGCAGGCATCCATGGTCATCATCCCGTACTGGCCCCCGGTCTGGATCACGCTCCGGAGCTGGTGGCTTTTCCCTTCCCGGATCAAAGCCCTCACCGCCGGGGTGGCGATCATGAGCTCGTAGGCCAAGACCCTTCCCCCCCCGAAGGCCTTGGGCAAAAGCTGCTGGGTGAGCACCGCCACCAGGTTGTTGGAAAGCTGCACCCGTACCTGCTCCTGCTGGTTTTCCGGGAAGACGTCGATGATGCGGTCAATGGTTTCCGGGGCGGAGTTGGTGTGCAGGGTGCCCATGACCAGGTGGCCGGTCTCCGCGGCGGTGATGGCGGCGGCGATGGTCTCGTAGTCCCGCATCTCCCCCACCAGGATCACGTCTGGGGCCTGGCGGAGGACGCTCCTTAACGCCTTGTGGAAACCGTGGGTATCGGAGCCGATCTCCCGTTGGTTGACGATGGCCTTCTTGTGCTTATGGAAAAACTCTATGGGGTCCTCGATGGTGACGATGTGCACGGGCTTGCGCTCGTTGATGTAGTCGATCATGGAGGCCAGGGTGGTGCTCTTCCCCGACCCGGTGGGCCCCGTGACCAGGACCAGGCCCCTGGGGCTTAGGGCGATATCGGCGATGTTCTTGGGTAGGCCCAGCTCCTCGAAGCTCTTGATGGTGGCGGGCACCACCCTTAAGACCCCCCCCACGCTTCCCCGTTGCAGGAAGACGTTGACCCGGAAGCGCCCCTTTCCCGGGAGGCTGAAGGAGAAGTCCAGCTCCTTCTCCTCCTCAAAGATCCGCTGCTGCTTCTCGTCCATGAGGGCGTACATCAGCCGGCGGGTGTCCTGGGGGGAGAGGGGTTCGTACTCCGTGGGGTGGAACTCCCCGTCCACCTTGATCATGGGGGGGAGGCCCACGGTGATCACCAGGTCGCTGGCTCCCCGCTCCGCTGCCAGGGTCAGAAGGTCCACGATATCCGGTGTTTTGGCCATGGCTGACTCCTTTACTCAATGGTGCGTGCCAGGACCTCCTCGAGGGTGGTGATCCCCTGGAGAGCCTTGTAGATGCCGTCCTCCCGCAGGGTTTTCATGCCCTTTTTCCTGGCGATCTCCTTGATCTCCGTGGCCGACTTTCCAGCCACGATGGCGTGGCGGATCTCGTCGTCCACCACCAGTAGTTCGTGGATGGCGTAACGCCCCTTGTAGCCCGTTCCCCCGCAGCGCTCGCAACCCAGGCCCTTGTAGAGCTTGGCCCCTTGGATCTCCCCTTGGGAAAGGCCCAGGCGCTTTAGGACCTCGGGGTCAGGTTTCACCTCCACCTTGCAGTGGTCGCAGATCCTGCGCACCAGGCGCTGGGAGAGAACCCCGATGAGGGCGGCGGAGATGTTGAAGAGCTCCACCCCCATCTCGTCCAGGCGGGTGATGGCCTGGGCGGCGTCGTTGGTGTGCAGGGTGGCGATGACCAGGTGGCCGGTGAGGGCAGCCTCGGTGGCGATCTTGGCGGTCTCCGAGTCCCGGATCTCCCCCACCATGATGATGTCCGGGTCCTGCCTTAAAAAGGCCCTGAGGGCCCTGGCGAAGGTGAGGCCGGCCTGGGGGTTCACCTGGGTCTGGTTGATGCCGGGGATCTCGTACTCCACGGGATCCTCGATGGTCTGGGTGTTCTTGTCGGGGGTGGCGATGCGCTTGAGGATGGAGAAGGTGGTGAAGCTTTTGCCGCTGCCGGTGGGCCCGGTGATGAGGAAGATGCCGTAGGGCTTGGAGATCACCTCCTGGAAGCGCTCAAAGACCCCGGGGGCAAAGCCCAGGCCCTCGATCTCCGGGATGTCGGCGGCCTTTTTCAAAAGGCGCATCACCGCCTTTTCCCCGTAGACGGTGGGCAGGGTGGAGAGGCGGAGGTCCACATCTATGGAACCTTCCCGGTAGCGCACCCGCCCGTCCTGGGGCAGGCGCCTTTCGGCGATGTTGAGCCCCCCCAAGATCTTGACCACGCTGATGATGGAGTTTAGAGCCCCCTTGGGCAGGGTGGTGTACTGGCGTAAGGCACCGTCGATGCGCAGGCGCACCAGGACGTCCGACTGCCGGGGCTCTATGTGGATATCGGAGGCATCCTGCAGGTAGGCCTCCCGGATCACCTGCTTGACAAACTTTTGGGCGGCGCTTTCGTCCAGCTCGGGGGTGACGGCCTCCTCCTCCTGGTAGCCCTTGGAAAGCTCCTTGGCGATCTCGCCCAGCTCCTCCTTGCCGTAGAAGCGTTCGATGAGTTTGGTGATGGCGGCCTCCGTGGCCACGGCGGGGACTACCTCGTAGGCCAACCCCTTCCGCTTCAGGGCCAGGCGCACGTCGTCCAGGGCCAGGATGTTCCGGGGGTCCTTCATGAGGAGGACCAGGGTCTTGCCCTCCAGGTGGTGGGGGAAGACCCCGTACCGCCGGGCCAGGTCCTCGGGGAGAAGGAGGGCGGCCCCGGGATCCGGGGGATTCTCCTCGGGGTTGATGTAGGTATAGCCCAGCTGGGCCGCCACCGCTTGGGCCAGGGCCTCAGGTTTGAGCTTGCCGGAGGCCACCAGGGTGTCCTCGAGGCGGCCCCCACCCTGGCGTTGCTTCCTTAGGGCTTCCTCCACGTCCTCGGGCCGGGCCAGGCCCAGCTCCACCAGGATCTCCCCCAGGGGCTTGGCCTTGGGCAGGCGCCTTTGCACCTCGAGGGCCTCCCTTAGATCCTCGCGGCTTAAGCGCCCCTCCTGCACCAGGACCTCCCCCAGGCGGCTTTTTTCCGGATAGGCCTGGTGGAAAAGGGCCTCCCACTCCTTGGGAAGGGTGAGGAGGAAGCGGGCGGGCTGCCCCAGGAGTTCCGCCACCGCCTCCTTGTGCCGGGGATCGGCCAGGACCACCTCCACCTCCCCGTTTTTGAACCCCAGGGGCACGGCGCTATACCGCAGGGCATCCGAGCGCAGGAGAAGGCTGGTGGCGGCGGGGTCGGGGGAGAGGCCTTGGGTGGAGGGGAGAAACCCCATTCCCCTTTGCTCCGCCAAAACCTGGTAGAGATCCTCCTCGGGTAGCCCCTTCCGCACCAGGATGCGGCCTAGAAGATCCCCGGTCTTTTCCTGCTCCACCAGGGCTTCCTCCAGGGTGTTCCGGTCCAAAAGGCCCTTCTCCAAAAGAAGCTCGCCCACCTTCAGCTCCTCCCGGCGGGGGCTGCTGGGGGGAGGGGGTAGGGGTAGGCCAAGCTCGGGGTAGTTCTTGGCCAGGGCGTAGAGGAAGGCGCTCTTGGTGGCCTGGTAGGGTTCCACCACCATCCCGGTGAGGTCCTCCACCTCCTCGAGGGCCAAGGTGTCCAGGGGGTTCACGAAGGCTACCCGCACCACCCCTGCTTCCTCGTCCAGGGCAAAGGGGATGGCCTGGAGCTCCTTGGCCTTCTCCGCCGGCAGGAGGGCCTTCACCTTGGGAGGGATCTCCAGGGTGTGCAGTTCCACCAGGGGGATGCCGAAGTGGTCCTCGATGGCCTGGGCGATCCGCCTTTCCGAAAGCAGGCCCGAGTCCACGATGACCTCGGCCAAGGAACCCCCCACCTCCCGGTGCCTCTCCAGGGCCATCTGCAGCTCCTCGTCGGTAAGTAGACCCACATCCAATAGGATGGCACCCAGCCGCTTGTCTCCGATGGTGAGCACGCTCATCCCAATCCTCCCCGTGGCTTCCTAAACGGAGTCTCCAGCATCCGTATGAATCGGGTGTAAAAGAATTCCCTTTCCCGCAAGGGGGGTACCAAAACCGTGTAGGCTCCCACCAGGTTGCCCCCAAGGACATCGGTGAAGATCTGATCCCCCACCACCGCCACCTCCTTGGGAGGAAGGCCCAGGGCCCTCAGGGCCCTTTTAAACCCGAGCCAGGGCTTGAGGGCTGGGGCGTGGCCGGGAAGGCCGAGCCTTCCTTGGATCCGGGCGAAGCGGTCAGGGAGGGCGTTGGAGAGAAGGTAAATGGGGACCTCGGCCTTTAAGGCCTCCAGCCAGGCCCGGTGCTCGGGCAAGGGCTCCTCTTCCCCGTAGGGCAGGAGGGTGTTGTCCAGGTCCAGGATCACCCCCCGAAGGCCCCGTTCCTCGAGCCACTTGGGGGTTAGGTGGAGGAGGGAGGGCAGGACCGCCCGGGGAAAGAGCATAGCCTTATTGTGGCACGGTAGGGTGAACAAGCTCTTAACGGGGGAGCATGACGAGCCCCCACATCCGCCCCGTCTTCCCCTGGTCGCGGCGGTGGGAGAAGAGGGTGGGCTCGCAGTGGGTGCAGAGGCCTACCCGGTAGATCCTTTGCGGAAGGAGCCCCGCCCTTTCCGCCTGGAGGAGGAGGGCCCTTTCCAGGTCCAAAAGGTACCTGCCGGGGGCGTCGGGGTCTGGGGTGAAGGTGTCTAGACCCGCTTGGGCAAACCTCTCCGCCACCTCCTCCCCCACCTGGTAGCACCGGCCCCCGATGCCGGGGCCGATGGCCAGGTGGGCCTGCTCCGGATCCAGCCCCAGCCTTTCTAGGAGCTCTAAGCCTCGAGGCAGGATGCCCCCCACCACCCCCCGCCAGCCGGCATGCAGGGCCGCCACTGCCCCTTCGGGGTGGTAAAGCAGAAGGGGGTAGCAGTCCGCCACCCCTACCCGGAGGAGGAGTCCAGGGGTCTGGGTGAGGAGGCCATCCCCTTCCCAAACCCCAGGGCCTTCCACCAGGTGGATCTCCGTGCCGTGCACCTGCTTGAGCCCCGCCACCGGAGGGTAGCCAAAGAGGGAGAGGACCCGCCTTTGGTTCTCGGCCACCCGTTCGGGGTCATCCCCGGTGGCCGCGGAGAGATTCAGGCTTTGGAAGGGGCCTTGCGAAACCCCGCCCAGGCGGGTGGTGAAGCCATGGGGTACGGGTAGGGGAGTGGTGAGGAGGGAAACCATGCTTCCATTGTGCCCTGGGGTTCCGCAAAGCGTGCCCTTACCCCTATTCATCACAGGCTTAGGCGTATACTATGGCCCCATGAAGACGGACCGGAACCAGCTCCGCTTCAACCAGGTTCTCCTCACCCTTCTTCTGCCCCTGGCGGCGCTTTTGGACCTGTCCCTTTTGGTCTATCTCCTCTTCCTCCTCATGGTAAGCCAGCACACCCCCTGGGATCTGATGGTGGCCCTGAAGCGGGTCCTGGGCATCCCAGCCAGGCTGGTGGAGGAGGACCCCAGGCCCCACCGCTTTGCCCGTACCTTAGGGGCGGTGTTTTTGGCGCTTTCCTCCCTCTTCCTCCTTCTCGGGCTCAAGGGGGTGGGGTACGCCTTGGCCCTTTTGGTGGCCTTCCTAGCCTTCATCAACCTGGCCTTCGGCTTCTGCCTGGGCTGCTTCCTCTACCTGCACCTGCGCTACGCCCGGGCCCTTTTCACCGGGAAATAGCCTCCAGAAGGCGCACCATCTCGATGGCGGTGAACACCGCCTCGGCTCCCTTGTTCCCCGCTTTGCCCCCGGCTCTTTCTTGGGCCTCCTCCGGGGTGTTGGTGGTGAGGACGCCGAAGACGATGGGCTTTTCCGTCTGAAGCATGGCTTGCATGAGGCCAGAAGCGGCCTGGGCGGCCACGTACTCAAAGTGGGGGGTTTCCCCCCGCACCACGGCCCCTAGGGCCACCACCGCATCCACGTCGGGGCGGAGGGCCAGGCGCTTGGCCACCAGGGGGAGCTCAAAGGAACCCGGCACCCAGGCCACCAGGACCTCAGCGGGGTCCCCGCCCAGGCGGGCGTAGGCCTCGAGGGCCCCTTCCAAGAGCAACTTGGTCACCCGCTCGTTGAACCGGCCCACGGCGATGGCCAGGCGCACCCCCTTGGCGGTGAGGATGGGGGAGAGGGTCTTGGGCTTCATGGTCCCAATATACTTGGGGGGTGGAGCGGTATCTCCTGGTGGCCTTGGGGGGAGCCTTGGGCTCCCTCCTACGCTATGGGCTTGGGGCCTGGGTACAAGCCCTTACCGGGCCCAGCTTCCCCTATAGCACCCTCTTGATCAACGCCCTGGGCAGTTTCCTCATCGGCGTGGTGATCCGCCTGTCCCTGGAGGGGGCCCTCTCCGGGGAAGGGCGGCTTTTCCTGGCGGTGGGGGTCTTGGGGGGGTTTACCACCTTCTCCACCTTTACCTACGAGACCCTGGCCCTCATCCAGGACGGCGAGGCCTGGAGGGCCTTGTTGTACGTGTTTTTCAGTGTCTTCCTGGGCCTTTTCCTGGTGCTTCTGGGCTACCGCCTGGGCGGGGCCCTGGTAGCCTAGGGGTATGAAGCTGGAAGGGGAGGCTAAGCTCCTGCGCATCTTCGTGGGGGAGTCGGACCGGCATGGGGGGAGGCCCCTCTATGAGGCCATCGTCCTCGAGGCCAAGCGCCAGGGCCTGGCTGGGGCCACGGTGTTTAAGGGCTTCATGGGTTTCGGCGCCCACTCCCGCATCCACACCGCCAAGGTGCTCCAGCTTTCCGAGGACCTGCCCGTCATGATCGAGATCGTGGACACGGAGGAGAGGATCCGGGCCTTTCTGCCCGTCCTGGAGGGGATGGTTAAGGAAGGCCTGGTCACCTTGGAGAAGGTGGAGGTGATCCGCTACCGAAGCCGGTAGCCCTGGTTGCTTTTCCCCCGCGTGGGTTCCTGTAGCTTGGGTGTATGGACAGAGTCCCCCCGGGCCAGGTGGTCACGGAGCGGTTCCCCATCCTCACCTATGGGGAGGAGCCCAGGGTCTCCCCCGAGGAGTGGCGTTTTTCCCTCTTCGGCTTGGTGGAGGAGGCCTTTAGCCTCACCTACCCGGAGCTCCTCCGCCTGCCCCAGGTGGAGGTAACCCGGGACTTCCACTGCGTCACCCGCTGGAGCCGCCTGGATGTGGCCTGGCAGGGGGTGCGGGTGAGGGATCTTTTGCTGAGGGCTAAGCCCAAGCCCCAGGCGGTGGCCGCCTTGGTCCACAGCTACGGGGGCTACACCACCAACCTCTTCCTGGAGGACCTCCTGCGGGAGGATGTCCTCCTCGCCCATACCCTTTTCGGCAGGCCCCTGCCTTTGGAGCGGGGTGGGCCGGTGCGCCTTGTGGTGCCCCACCTCTACGCCTGGAAAAGCGCCAAGTGGGTGCGGGGCATTGAGCTTTTGGACCGCTTGGAGCTGGGTTTTTGGGAAAAGCTGGGCTACCACTTCCGGGGCGACCCCTGGCGGGAGGAGCGCTTTCAGGAAGGCCCTATCCCTGCGGCAAGCCTGAGGTTTGGAAGCCGGAAAGGAGGGGGGGAGGGATGACGTCTTTGGAGTAGTCCCGTCTCCACGTGGAGGAGGCTTTGCGCCGCTATTGGGAGTGCGTGAAGGCGGAGGAAGAGGAGTACGCCGAGGACTACGAGCGGGTCACCTTTATGGAGTATGAGGCCCCTGCTCCCGACCCTTGCGCCGAGGCCTTTTCCCGGTTGGTGGCGGCGGTGAGGGCGTACGAGGAAGCCTCGGGACGGCGGGAAGACCTGGACCTGGGTACTCTGAGAGAGCGGGTTTATGAGGCCCTGGACAAGGGGTAGGCTAAGGGCTTTCCCCCTTGGAAGTAGTGGGCTTCCCAATACCCCAGGTCCAGCAAAAGTGCCACCGCTTCAGGGAAGGCGTACCCCACCTGCTCTGGCCGGTGGGCATCGGAGCCCAGGACCACCCCGATGCCGAGCTCCCGGGCCCGCCGTAGGAGGGCGGGGGCTGGGTAGATCTCCTGGGCCGGGTTCCTTAGGCCGGCGGTGTTCACATCCAGGAAAAGCCCCTCCTCCGCTATGGCCCTAAGGGCGGGCTCGGCCAGCTCCGCCAGGGCCTCCTCCGGAAGGTGGTGGCCGAACTTCTTGGGGAGGTCCAGGTGGCCGATGGCGTGAAAGAGGCCGCTTTTTGCAGCCTTTTCCACCTCCTGGAAGTAGGCCTGGAAGATTTCCTTCAGGTCCCGCCAGGTGTACTCCTCCTGGTGGTCGGGGTGGTCCAGGGGCCAGGCCCCCAGGTAGTGGACGCTGCCGATCACGTAGTCGAAGGGGTAGCCTTTAAGCAGGGTCCGCACGAACTCCTCCGTGCCCTCGTGGAAGTCGGCCTCGAGGCCGATCCCCACGTAAAGGTCGGGGTGATCCTCCCGGACCCTTTCCAGGGCCAGGAGGTAAAAGGGAAGGGCCTCGAGGCGCATGCGGCTCATGGGATCGTACCAGGAGGGCATGGGGCTGTGGTCGGTGAAGACCAGGCCCTCTAGCCCCGCTTTCCGGGCGTAAAACAGGTACTCCCCTGGAGCTCCCTGGGCATGGCCGCAGAGAGGGGTGTGCACGTGGCTATCCACCATGTACCGATTCTATCCGAAGGAGGGCTTCCTCCCAGGTGTAGGCCACCACCCTTTGCCCCAGGGCCTGGGAGAGGTCCAGGGAGAGGAAGGGGTCCTCCAGCAATCCCCCCTCAAGGGGAGGGAGGGTGGCCACCTCCTGCACCAGGACGGGGAGGGCTGGGGGGAAAAGGGCGGGGTAGCGTTCCAGGATGGCCTCCACCCCGAAGGCTTCAGCCCAAAGCCGCTTTAAGGCGAAAAGGGCCTCCCTTGGGGTCCGGGCCAGGAGGTAGGCTCCCTCCCCTGCCTGGCGGAGGAGGAAGGGCCCTTTCCCCTCGAGGGCTTCCAGGAAGGCCTCAGCCCGCTCGGGGAGGAGGTAGCTTTCCCGCACCGCCCGCTTTGCCTCCTCCGCCGCGAGCAGCAACCGTTCCTCGTCTATGCGCGCGCCAAAGACCCCCTGAAAAAGCCACCCGATGCGCTCGGCAAGGTTGTTGAGGCGGGCGAACTCCTCCCAAAGCCCCACCACCCAGGTTCTCCCCACGGGGAAACCCAGGTCCTGGGCCTGCCTCAGGAGGTGGACCTCCCCTTGGGCTTCCGCCTGGGCCAGGGGGGTCAGTCCGGGGTTGTCCATGGGTACCAAGCCGGGTGGCTCCAGTAGGGCGGGAGGGGATTGCCTGGGGAGGGGAGCGCCTTGGCTTCCCGGCATAGACCCAGATCCTCCCCCGGCCGGATACGGGGTCGCCCCAGGCGGATCATCGGGACCGGATGCTCAGACAAAGCGCACCCCTTCGGCCCGGGTTACCTTGCCCTGGTAGAGGAAGGTGACCTGGCGCAAGGCCGCCTGGAGGTCGAAGGGGGTAAGGGCGCTGGTGGCGTCCTCCGGGAGGACCACCCGGTACCAGCGCAAGGCGGCGGAGCCAGCGGTGTGGAGCACGCAGATGTTGGCCACCGTGCCCGTCACCACCACGTGCTTTACCCCCCAAAGGTGCAGGTAGTGGTCCAAGGGGGTGCCGTAGAAGGCGTCGTAGCGCACCTTTTGGATGATCAGGTCCCCCGGCTCGGGGCGGAGTTCCTCCAGGATCTCCGCTCCCCAGGTGCCGGCCACCGCATGCCGGGGCCAGATCTGGAACTCGGGGTCGTCCTCCCGGTGCCAGTCTTGGGTGTAGACCACCTTGGCTCCCGCCTGCCGCGCCCTTTCCAGGAGAAGCCGGATGGCCGGAACGCTTTTGGGGGCATCGGGCACGAAAAGGGCTCCTTGCGGGTGGGCGAAGTCGTTTTGCATGTCCACCACCATCAAGGCGGTTTCCCTGGCGGGAAGCTCCAGGCCTTCCACCCTGGGGATTTCCGGAACCTCTACCATACCCTTATTTTGCCACCTTGACCGGGGGGAGGGGAGGGGCTACACTCTAGCGCATGAAAATACGGGACCTCCTAAAGGCGCGCAAGGGGCCCCTTTTCTCCTTTGAGTTCTTCCCCCCCAAGACCCCGGAGGGGGAGGAAGCCCTTTTTCGCACCATGGAGGAGCTTAAGGCCTTCCGGCCCGCCTTTGTCTCCATCACCTACGGGGCCATGGGGAGCACCCGGGAAAGGAGCGTCCTTTGGGCGAAGCGGATCCTAAAGCTGAATCTAAACCCCCTTGCCCACCTCACCGTGGCCGGGCAAAGCCGGCAGGAGGTGGCGGAGGTCCTGGACCGCTTCGTGGAGGCGGGGGTGGAGAACATCCTGGCCCTTCGGGGGGATCCTCCCCAAGGGGAACGGGCCTTTAGACCCCATCCCGAGGGGTTCCGCTACGCTTCCGAGCTGGTGGCCCATATTCGCGCCCGCTACGGGGAGGAGCTCTCCGTGGGCGGGGCCGCCTACCCCGAGGGACATCCGGAAAGCGGGAGCCTCGAGGCCGACCTGCGCCACTTTAGGGCCAAGGTGGAGGCGGGGTTGGACTTTGCCATCACCCAGCTTTTCTTCAACAACGCCCACTACTTCGGTTTCCTGGAGAGGGCTAGGAGGATGGGCGTGGAGATCCCCATCCTCCCCGGCATCATGCCCGTCACCAGCTACACCCAGCTCCGCCGCTTCACCGAGGTCTGCGGGGCCAGCATCCCCGGGCCCCTTCTTTCCAAGTTGGAAAGGTACCAGGAGGATCCCAAGGCCATCCTGGAGATCGGGGTGGAGCACGCCACCCGCCAGGTGGCGGAGCTTTTGGAGGCCGGGGTGGAGGGAGTCCACTTCTACACCCTCAACAAAAGCCCCGCCACCCGCATGGTCCTGGAGAGGCTGGGCTATGGGCCGAAGCCCTAGACCTCCAGGGCCTCCCCGAAGGTGGCCAAGTGGGCCGCCTGGCCCCGCTGGGTAAGAAGCCGCTCCAGCTCCCCTAGCTTTTCCTCCTCCCCGTGCACCAGGGCCACCTGGGGCTGCCCTTCCAGCCAGTCCAAAAGTTCATCCTGCCCCGCATGCCCCGAGAAGCCGCCCAGGGTGTGCACGCTGGCCCTAAGGGGCACTTCCTGCCCCAGGATACGGATGCGCTGGGGTCTTTGGATGATCTCGGCTCCCAGGCCTCCTCGAGGCTGGTAGCCCACGAAGACCAAGGCGTTCTTAGGATCGGAAAGGCCGTGCTTCAGGTGGTGGAGGATCCGCCCCCCGGTGAGCATTCCGCTTCCCGCGACGATCACCATGGGGCCGGGCTCGCGGTCTAAGGCCTTGGATTCCTCCACACTTTCCACCACCCGAAGCTCCCGGGGGCGGAAGGGGTTCCGCCCCGATAGGAAGTAGGCCTGGACCTCCTCGCTGAAGTAGCGCACCAGCCGGGGATAAAGGTTGAGGACCCGCTCGGCCATGGGGGAGTCCAGGTAGATGGGCGCCTCGGGCAAAAGGTGTCCGTTTTCGTAGAGGAGAAAGAGGATTTCCTGGGCACGCTCCACGGCGAAGGAGGGGATGAAGACCTTGCCGCCTTGGCCCAGGGTTCGTTCTAAGATTTCCAAAAACTCCCCCACCGTGGCGGCGAAGGAGCGGTGGGGCCGGTCCCCGTAGGTGCCCTCACAGAGCACCAGGTCTGCCTTGGGAGGCAGGGAGGGGTCGGGGAGGACGGTCTTTTGCCTGTTGCCCAGATCCCCGCTATAGACCAGGGTCTTCCCCTCTCCTTGGACCACCACAAAGGCGCTTCCCGGAAGGTGCCCCGCCTGGCCCAAGGTGAGGGTGAGGTCCCCCAGCCGAAGCCATTCCCCATACTCGAGGAGGCGCACGTGGCGGAGAGCCTCCTCCACATCCCCCTCGTGGAAGAAGGGGGCTTCCATGACCTTGAGGGCGTCCTGGAGGACGATTTCCATCAACAAGAAGGTGGCCTGGGTGGCGTAGACCGGCCCCCTATACCCCTCCCGGAAAAGCTTGGGCAGCCGGCCCACGTGGTCCAGGTGGGCGTGGGTGAGGACCACGGCCTCCACCGCCTGGGGGTCAAAGCCAAAGGGGGCGTGGTTCTTCTCCTCCTCACGCCCCTGGAACATGCCGCAGTCCAGGAGGAGCCGTCTGCCCTCGGCCAAGAGGAGGTGGCAGCTTCCCGTAACCTCCCGAGCTGCGCCAAAAGGTACGATGCGCATGCCTTTATCTTGACACTCACCTGCCGTTGTGCTAGCCTATTCCCTCGGACAGGGTCCTATCCCCCGTCCTGCCACCCTAGCTCAACAGGCAGAGCACCCGACTTGTAATCGGGGGGTTGGGGGTTCAACTCCCCTGGGTGGCTCCAAGCGGGCGTGGGCAGGTGCCCGAGCGGCCAAAGGGGACGGTCTGTAAAACCGTTGGCGCACGCCTTCGCTGGTTCGAATCCAGCCCTGCCCACCAAAGGTGTGCCCAGCACACCCCCATGCGGGAGTAGCTCAGTTGGTAGAGCATCGGCTTCCCAAGCCGAGGGTCGCGGGTTCGAGTCCCGTCTCCCGCTCCACGGGCTCGCGTAGCTCAGCAGGTAGAGCACACCCTTGGTAAGGGTGAGGTCGCCGGTTCGAGCCCGGCCGCGAGCTCCATCTTTTTGTCTGCCCTGGGCTTAAGGCCCCCAGGGCGGCTTTTGCGTGCAAGAAGGAAGGAGGAACCATGGCCAAGGGCGAGTTTATCCGTACGAAGCCTCACGTGAACGTGGGGACGATTGGGCACGTGGACCACGGGAAGACGACGCTGACTGCGGCGTTGACGTATGTAGCGGCGGCGGAGAACCCGAATGTGGAGGTGAAGGACTACGGGGAGATTGACAAGGCGCCGGAGGAGCGTGCGCGGGGGATTACCATCAACACGGCGCATGTGGAATACGAGACGGCGAAGCGGCACTATTCCCACGTGGATTGTCCTGGGCACGCGGACTACATCAAGAACATGATCACGGGTGCGGCGCAGATGGACGGGGCGATTTTGGTGGTATCGGCGGCGGATGGGCCGATGCCGCAGACGCGGGAGCACATTCTTTTGGCCCGCCAGGTGGGGGTGCCGTACATCGTGGTGTTCATGAACAAGGTGGACATGGTGGACGACCCGGAGCTTTTGGACCTGGTGGAGATGGAGGTGCGGGACCTCCTGAACCAGTACGAATTTCCTGGGGATGAGGTTCCGGTGATTCGTGGGAGCGCGTTGTTGGCGCTGGAAGAGATGCACCGGAATCCTCAGACGAGGCGTGGGGAGAACGAGTGGGTGGATAGGATTTGGGAGCTTTTGGACGCCATTGACGAGTACATACCCACGCCGGTGCGGGATGTGGACAAGCCTTTTTTGATGCCTGTGGAGGACGTGTTTACCATTACTGGGCGTGGGACGGTGGCCACGGGACGGATTGAGCGGGGGAAGGTGAAGGTTGGGGACGAGGTGGAGATTGTGGGTTTAGCTCCTGAGACGCGGAGGACGGTGGTGACGGGTGTGGAGATGCACCGTAAGACGCTCCAGGAGGGGATAGCTGGGGACAATGTAGGTTTGTTGTTGCGGGGTGTAAGCCGGGAGGAGGTGGAGCGGGGGCAGGTTTTAGCGAAGCCTGGGAGCATTACGCCGCACACGAAGTTTGAGGCTTCGGTGTA